>NZ_JFHO01000053.1:0-120537 GCF_000724705.2 Acidiphilium sp. JA12-A1 | reverse complement strand
ATTGGAGCGGGGCTGGCGGGCGCCGATGGCGTAGGTCTCGCCGGGCGTGCCGGTGAGGGCGATGGCGAGGAGCGCCTCGGCGTGATCCTCGACGAAGAGCCAGTCGCGCAGGTTGGAGCCGTCGCCATAGACGGGCAGGGGGCGGCCCTCGAGGGCGTTGATGAGCACCAGCGGGATGAGTTTCTCGGGGAACTGCCAGGGGCCGTAATTGTTGGTGGTGTTGGAGACGATGGCGGGCAGGCCGTAGGTGTGCCGCCAGGCGCGGACGAGATGGTCCGAGGCGGCCTTGCTGGCGGCGTAGGGGCTGCGGGGGTCGTAGGGGGTGGTTTCGGTGAAGGGGGGATCGCCTTGTTCGAGGGCGCCGAACACCTCGTCGGTGGAGATGTGGTGGAAGCGGAAGCGGCGGCGGGCGGGCTCGTCCAGGGTGGCGAACCAGGCGCGGGCGGCCTCGAGCAGGACGAAGGTGCCGGTGATGTTGGTGTCGATGAAATCGCGCGGCCCGTCGATCGAGCGGTCGACATGGGATTCGGCGGCGAGATGCATGACGATGTCGGGCCGGTGCGCCTCGAAGACGGCGCGCATCGCCGCGGCATCGGCGATGTCGGCGCGGATCAGGCGATGGCGCGGATGCCCCAGCGCAGCGCCCAGCGCGTCCTCCGAGGCGGCGTAGGTCATCTTGTCGACGGTGACGACCTCGTGCGGCGTGCTCGCCACAAGCCGACGGACAACCGCAGAACCAATGAAGCCGCAGCCCCCGGTGATCAGAAATCGCATTGCTTGCCTTGTAAATTTTTTGTCCAAAAAGCGAACTCACGAACAATAAACGCTACCATGATTGGCGTTGACAATAAACACAGCCGGATATGGCGTTGCGGCCAACGGGCCCGAGAGCCGGGTCGTAAAAGATAGTTGAGTGATTTCAGAAGATTATAATTCTGCCGGCTTGCAACAACAGACGGGGTCGCGATGACCTGGACTGAAATCGCTTGGATTTTTCACATGAAGGAGGGCCGGGATGGAAGGAATCACAAGCCGGAAGAGATTATCGACAAGCTTCGTGAGCCTGAGATTGCGTTGGCGGAAGGCGGGACGGTTGTGGATGCGTGCCGTTGGATCGGTATCACCGAGCCGAGCTACGACCGCTGGCGCAAGGAGTATGGTGGGCTGAAGATGGGCCAGGCACGTCGGACTCGTCATGCCGACATCCTGTTTGGATGTTGGAACCTCCTGTCTTTTGGAATCCGCCATGAAGGATGAGGCAGGCGGCATCCCGCGAGCCTCTGGGACCGTCAACGAAGCCCGCTTGCCGTGTCGCGCGGGAACTGACCCGTCTGATCGGGTGCCGCGGCCGGCCCGGCATGACCGTTTCCGGCCACGGCACCGAGTTCACCTCGGACGCCACCCTCGTCTGGTCGAAGGATCACGGGGTGGAATGGCACTAGATCGGGCCCGGCAAGCCGATGCAGAACGGTTATGTCGAATCCTTCAGCGGCCGCATGCGCGACGAGCTTTTGAACGAGAGCCTGTTCTTCGGTCTCGATCATGCCCGCGCCGCCATCGCTGATTGGGTGGCGGATTTCAATGCCGCGAGGCCGCACTTCTCGCTCGGCTACCAGACCCCGGCGGACTATGCCGAGGGCCTCACCGCAATCGGTACCGAACGGTGTAACAGAAGCGGCCGAGACTCCAATCGCACACGGATGAAAGTTCAGGGGCAGGTCAGAGACATTCTTTTCAGGCCATTCGCGCGCCCCCTTGCCGCAGGGGCGCGGCGGCGCATACTCTGGATCGAGAGCTCATACAGGTGATCGATCCATGCCCGACACGCACGCCCAACGCATCGCGCCCACGCTCACCGAATGGCGCCGATACCTGCATCAGCACCCCGAACTCTCGCTGCGCGAGGAAAAGACCGCCGCCTTCGTCTGCGAGAGGCTGAAGGAACTCGGCATCCCCTTCGAGTCGGGCATTGGCGGGCATGGGGTCGTCGCCACCCTGCGGCGCGGCGGCAATCGCAGCGTCGGCCTGCGCGCGGATATGGACGCGCTGCCGATCACCGAGGCGACGGGACTGCCTTACGCCTCGAAAACGCCGGGCGTGATGCATGCCTGCGGGCATGATGGCCACACCACCTCGCTCCTCGGCGCGGCGATGTTGCTGCGAGACGATCCGGACTGGTCGGGTACGGTGCATTTCGTCTTCCAGCCGGCCGAGGAGGGCTTCGGCGGCGCCCTGGCGATGATGGAAGACGGGCTCTTCCGCCGCTTCCCGATGGAGCGCATCTTCGGCTACCACAACTGGCCGGGGGTCGAGGCCGGCGCGATCATGATCCATGACGGGCCGATGATGGCCCAGGGCGAGCGCATCGGCATCACCATCCACGGCCATGCCGGCCACGCCGCGATGCCGAACCTAACCGCAGACCCGGTGGTTTGCGCCGCGCAGATCATCGTCGCGCTGCAATCGGTGGTCTCGCGCAACATCAACCCGCTCGATGCCGCGGTGATTTCGATCTGCGTGCTGCGCGGTGCCGAGGCCGACAACCAGATTCCGGACACGGTGACGCTGCGCGGCACGGTCCGCGCCCTGCTGCCGGAGGTATTCGACCATGTCACCGGCCGCATTCGCGAGATCGTCGCCCATACGGCCTCCGCGATGGGCTGCCGCGGCGAGGTGATATTCGAGCGCCGCCTCGCCGCGACGATCAACCACAAGGACGAGGCCGCACTCGGCCGCCGCGTGGCGCGGGACCTTGGCATGCCCGTGCTGACCGATCTGCCGCCAACCATGGCAAGCGAGGATTTCGGGTGGTATCTGCGGGAAATTCCTGGCGCCTATGCCTGGATCGGCAACGGGCCGGCCACCGAGGGAGCCTTCCTGCACAACCAGAACTACAATTTCAACGACGAGATCCTGCCCATCGCTGCCGGCTATCTCGCATCGACGGCGAAGGCCGCCCTGGCGGGCTGACGCGTGCCTGCGCCGGACGATTTCCGCTCGCACACGTCCGCTCCGCTTCCGGCTGGAACCCGCCGCGACATCGCCCGCCGGCTGGCCGGCGGTCCGACCGGCCCAGACGACCCGGCTTCGGGATCGCCGGCCGGCGACGCGGCGGCATCGGTGCGCGCGGCGGTGGCCGGGCGGATCGGGCTCGTGTGTGTCGCCTGGCCGGGTTTCGCGCATCCACTCTGGCTGCGCGCCGGGAGTGGCGATGCCGAAGCGGCCATCACCGCGCTGCGGGATGGCGTGGCAGGACTCGATCTGCCGTTCCTGCCGCACCGGATCATGGTGATTGGCGATGGATATCTTGCCGTCGCCCTCGCCGCGGCGTTTCCGGCCGCCGCCGTTGCCAGCATCGAACCGGTGCCCGGGCGCGCCCGGCTGCACGCGCTGAATACGCTGCCCTGGCGGCGGATCTCCGCCATCCATAACCCGGTCGGCATTGCCGGCGCCCGCCTCGCCGTGATGACCGATCCGGCAACCGGCGCCGAGCGGCTGGTGCCCGATCCACGGGGCGATATCGTCACGCTCGGCTTCGAGCCTGTGTTGCGGCATCTCGGCTGGGGCGAGGCCGATCTGCTGATCGTCGATCCCGCAGCCTGCCCCGATCTCGCCAACCCAGCGATCGATGGCGTGCTGGCCGCCTTCCGCCGCGTGATGATCCATACGGGCGGAACAACGATTCCGTCCGATCTGATCGCCCGGTTCCCGCCGCCCGCCTGGCGGGCCGGCACCATGCCGAGCCATGCCGTGTTCGACCGTGCTGCCTTCGGCCCGCAACCGGTATCGCGTCGGCAACCGGTTTTCGACATCGCTGGCGATCCGCTGGCCTGCACGCTGCCCGGGCGCGGCTGGAGGCCGGTGGGCGACACGGGATTCTGCCTCGCTCCTGCCGGCGAAGCCCCGGTCCGGCTCACGCTGCGCTGCTTCGCCGCCGGTCCCGCAGCCTTCGAGGCGCAGCTGCGCCTGCTGCCCGCGCCGGGCCCGGCGCTGCGTCTGGCGATCGGCTTCGCGGCGGCCGGCAGCGGGCGGGAGATCCATCGTGCCGCCCACGAGATCCGGCCCGGTGAAACCCGGCACTGGCGCTTCGACCTGCCGGTCTATTTCGGCGAGGTCGACATCTCGTTCGAGGTCGCTGCGCGCGATGGAACCGGGGAAGGCGGCTGGCTCGAAATTCGCGACCCGGCTTTTCTCTGAGCAGGGCTGCGCATGGAATGGAGCGAACCCGCGATCGTCCTCAGCGTTGCCGCGTTCGGCGAGAGCGATCTGCGGACCATCGTCCTGGCCGAGACGCATGGCGCCTGGCACGGGCTGGCGCGCGGCGGGGCGGGGCGGCGCGGGGCGGCGATCTGGCAGGAAGGCAATCTGATCAACGCCCGCTGGGTCGCGCGCCTGCCGGAACAGCTCGGCAGCATCAGCGGGGAGCTGGTGCATCCCGCCGCCGCGATCGCGATGGCGGACCCGCTGGCGCTGGCGGTGCTGCGCGCGGCCTGTGCCGTCGCGGCGGGTGCGCTGCCGGAGCGCGAGGCGCATCGCGGCGCGTTCATCCGGCTTGCGCGGCTGCTGGGCGGCATCGGCATCGCCGGCACCGCGCTGCCGGCGCTGGTGCGCTTCGAACTCGAATTGCTGCGCGAGCTCGGCTACGGGCTCGATCTGTCGTCCTGCGCGCTGTCCGGGGCGGCCGAGGATCTCGCCTTCGTTTCGCCGCGCACCGGCCGCGCGGTGGCGCGCGGCGCAGCCGGCGATTGGGCGCCGCGGCTGCTGAAGCTGCCGGCCTTCCTGCTCGACGAGGATGCCGCGGACGATGAGGCCGACCTTGCTGCCTGCCGCGACGGGCTGGCGCTGACCGGCCATTTCCTCGCCCGCGATGCGTTCGGCGCGCGCCATGCCCCGCTTCCCACGGCCCGGCTCGACCTCTATGACCGGCTGACCCGCAGACTGAACGGAGACGACGATGCCCGATGATCTCCTGGGCAATGTTCAGGACACGAAACTCGCCACCGCCCTTTCCGAGCGGTACCTTGCCTATGCGCTGTCGACCATCATGGCGCGGTCGCTGCCGGATGTGCGCGACGGGCTGAAGCCGGTCCATCGCCGGCTGATCTTCGCGATGCGCCAGCTCCGGCTCGATCCGGGCTCGGGCTTCAAGAAATGCGCCCGCGTGGTGGGCGACGTGATGGGCAAGTTCCACCCGCATGGCGACATGTCGATCTACGAGGCGCTGGTTCGCCTCGCGCAGGATTTCGCCTCGCGCTACCCGCTGATCGAGGGCCAGGGCAATTTCGGCAATATCGATGGCGATAACGCCGCGGCGATGCGCTACACCGAAAGCCGGCTGACCGAGGTTGCCGCCGCGTTGCTGGAGGGGATCGACGAGGACGCCGTCGATTTCCGCCCGACCTATGACAACGAGGATACCGAACCCGTCGTCCTGCCCGGCGCGTTTCCCAACCTGCTGGCCAATGGCGCGGCCGGCATCGCGGTCGGCATGGCGACGTCGATCCCGCCGCACAACGCGGCCGAGCTGTGCGCCGCCGCGATCCACCTGATCCGCCATCCGGATGCCGAGACCGCGGCCCTGCTCGATTTCGTGCAGGGGCCGGATTTCCCGACCGGCGGCGAGCTGGTGGAGGACCGCGCGACCCTGCTCTCCGCCTACGAGACCGGCCGCGGCTCGCTGCGCGTGCGGGCGCGCTGGAGCCGGAGCGATCTCAAGGGCGGGGCTTGGCAGATCGTGGTCACCGAAATTCCCTACCAGGTGCAGAAATCCCGCCTCATCGAGCAGGTCGCGCAACTGATGGCGGAGCGCAAGCTGCCCTTGCTGGGCGATATCCGCGACGAAAGCACCGAGCGCGTGCGCATCGTGCTCGAGCCGAAATCGCGCACCGTCGATCCGGACATGCTGATGGCGAGCCTGTTTCGCGCCACCGCCTTCGAGCAGCGTTTCAGCATGAACATGAACGTGCTCGACGCCGACCGCACGCCGCGGGTGATGGGGCTGCGGGAGATGCTGCGCGCCTGGCTCGATCACCGGCACGAGGTGCTGGAGCGGCGCTCGCGCCACCGGCTCGCCGCGATTGCCCGCCGGCTGGAAATCCTCGAAGGCTATCTCGCGGTCTTTCTCAATCTCGACGAGGTGATCCGCATCATCCGCACCGAGGACGAGCCGAAACCCGCGCTCATCGCCGCCTTCACCCTGACCGACACCCAGGCCGAGGCGATCCTCAACATGCGGCTGCGCAGCCTGCGCAAGCTCGAGGAGATGGAAATCCGCAAGGAGCACAAGGCGCTGACCGCCGAGCGTAAGGCGCTGGATGCGATGCTGGCCGACCCGGCCAAGCGCTGGGCGCGGATCGAGACCGAAATCGAGGCGACGGCGAAGACATTCGGCGGCGGTCCGGGCGCGCGGCGCACCACGATCAGCGGTGCTGTGCCGGTGACCGAGGTGGCGGTCGAGGCGCTGGTGGAGCGCGAGCCGCTCACCGTGATCCTGTCGGAAAAAGGGTGGATCCGCGCGCTCAAGGGCCATGCCGTGGCCGAGGCCGAGCTGAAGTTCAAGGAAGGCGACCGGCTGAAGGCGCTGTTGCGCTGCTCCAGCCTCGACCGCGTGACGGTTTTCGCGACCAATGGACGCGTCTACAGCCTGCGCGCCGCCGACCTGCCGCGCGGGCGCGGCGATGGCCAGGCGATCCGGCTGATGGTCGATCTCGGCAACGAGGACGAGGTGGCGGCGCTTTTCATCGCCGACCCCGAGGCGCGCTATCTCGTTGCCGGCACTGACGGACGGGGCTTCATCATCGCCGGTGCCGAGCTTGGCGCGGAAAAACGCACCGGCAAGCAGATCCTCACCGTCCGGCCGGGGCAGGAGGCAATGCTGTGCCGGAAGGTCGCAGGCGATCATCTCGCGGTGATCGGGCAGAACCGCAAGCTGCTGGTCTTCCCGCTCGAGCAGGTGCCGGAGATGGCGCGCGGTGCCGGCGTGATCCTGCAGAAATACAAGGATGGCGGGCTGGCCGACGCCAAGGCCTTTACCCTTGCGTCCGGGCTGAGCTGGCGGCTGGGCGACAAGCAGCGGACGGAAACGCGGCTCGCCGAATGGCTCGGCGCGCGCGGCCAGGCCGGAAGGCTGCCGCCGACGGGCTTCCCGCGGTCGGGCACGTTCGGCCCGCCGGACGATGACGCCGGCTGATGCGCCCTCCCGGCTGACCGATCGTGCAGGGTTGCCGCTGACGGGCGGCAGCCTCGCGCTGAACTTCCGCGCCGTCTCCCTGCTCGAGGGAATTCGTGCCGCGATTGCGGTCGCCGGCACGCTCGCGGCGGGTGCCCTGCTGGACCAGCCGCAACTCGCCCTCGCGGCGCTCGGCGCGCTGCTCGCCTGCTTTACCGATCCAGGCGGCGCGCTGCCGGCGCGCCTGCCGCCGATGCTGATCTTCGGCGTGGCCGGCGCGATCTGCCTCGGAGGTTTCGGGCTGCTGGACGGCGCCAGCCCGTTGCTTGCCATTCCCGTCGCGGGGCTTGCCATCTTCTGCTGCAGCCTTGCCCGCATCTACGGGCAGGGCGGATTGCTGACCGGCAACCTGCTTGCCGTCACGATCGTGCTGGCGCTCGACATGCCGACCGGCTCGCCGGTCGCCGCATTGCATGCGGCCTTCGGCTTCTGGGCCGGCGCCGCGGAAGCCGCGATCCTGACCCTTGCGCTCTGGCGCATCCGTCCGTTCGGCCCGGCGCGCGCGGCCCTGGCGGATGCGGCGCTCGCGCTGGCCGAGCTCGCCCGCGATCTTGCCGAACGCGAGGCCGATGCCGGCGGCGAGACCGGGTTCGATTTGCACGCCCGCGGCCATCGCCGGGCCGTGCGCGAAGCGATCGAGCGCGCCCGCGCCGTCACCCAGGCCACCCTGCGCCGGCGCGGCGTGGCAAGCCAGCGGGCGAACGCGCTCGTTCTTCGCCTGGCCACTTTTGACCAGCTGTTCGGCGCGCTGATCGCGCTGGGTGAGGAAATGGCCGCGCGCGGCGCCGACGATCCCGCCGCTCGCCGCGCCCTCGCCGGCATCGGCGACCTTCTGGGAGCGATGGCGCCCGAACTCGAAGCCGGCCGCACGCTGGATACGGCGCCGCTCCGTGCCGGGCTGGAGGCTCTGCGCGGCACGGTCTCCGCGGCGAAGGGCGATCCCGCGCTGCGCCGTCCGCTGGCCGCCGCGCTCGACCGCCTTTCGGTGCTCATCACCGTCTCGAATGCGCCGGGCGTCACGGCCGCCGACGAGATCGTGCCGCCCGACCTGATGGCCACGATCCTTGGCCCGTTGCGGTCCAATCTCAGCCTGGCCTCGGTGCCGCTGCGCCACGCCCTGCGCTCCATGCTGGTCGCAATCCCGGCGCTCGCCTTCGTCGCCTGGCTCGGCAACCCGTTCGGCCATTGGCTCGCCATCACCGTGATCCTTGTGCTGCAGCCGCATTTCTCGGCCACATGGATCCGCGCGATCGAACGCGTCGGCGGTACCGCGGCGGGCGGGCTGGTTGCCGCCGCCATCGGCCTGCTGGTTCACACCAGGCTGGAACTCGCGGTGGCGATGGTGCCGCTCACGCTGTTCGCCTTCGCCGTGCGCGGGGTGAACTACAGCGCCTGGGTCGTTCTGCTCACGCCGATGATCGTGCTGCTGATCGAGCAGATCGATCCGGGGGCGAATCAGTGGGTCGTCGCCGCCTCGCGCGTCGGTTTCACGCTGGCCGGCGGCATCCTCGCGGTCGCCGCCAATCTCGTGCTCTGGCCGAGTTTCGAGGGTAACCGGCTTGGCGCGGCGCGGCGCGACGCCATTGCCGCGCACCGCGCCTATCTCGTCGCGACCTTCGCGCATCTGACCGCCGACGCGCCGCCGCCTGAGGCCGCGCGCCGGCAGGCGGGGCTGGCCAGCAACAATCTCGAAGCCTCGATTGCGCGGGTGATGATGGAGCCGCATCGCGACGACGACCCGCTGCTGCGCGCCGCGATCGTCACCGATGCCGCCCTGCGCCGCACGGCCGGCAGGCTGGCGGCACTCGCCCTCGAGCCCCGCCCGGAGGCAGCGGCCCGGGTCGGCTGCCGGGCCTGGGCCGAGGCGCTCGCCGCCTGGTTCGATCCCGACCTGCCGGACCCGCCGCCCTTGCCGCCGCCGGTGGGCCTGCCCGCGATCGATGACGGGCTTGCGCGGCTGGCCCGGCAGGCGGAACTTGTCCGTGAACCCGTGACTTCGGAGACCATCGCATGAGCGATCAAGGCCCAACCCGCCGCAATGGTGGCGTGGTGCGCATTATCGAGGCGCTGCTGTTTGGCGGGCGCTGGCTGCTGGCGCCGCTCTATCTCGCGATGCTGGTGCTGCTGGCGCTGATCGTCGCCCGTTTCATCGTCGAGCTCATCCATGCGGCACCCGGACTGATCGCGATGAGCGAGACGCAGGTGATCATGGCGACGCTGTCGCTGATCGACCTCTCGCTCACCGCCAACCTGATCGTGCTCGTGATTCTCTCGGGCTACGAGAATTTCGTCGCCCGCATCACCCTGGCGGAGGGCGACCGCCGGCCGGAATGGATGGGCAGCATCGATTTCGGCGCCCTCAAGCTGAAAATGCTGGGGTCGATCACGGTCATCGCCGCGGTCCATGTCACCCGCGTCTTCCTCGAGGTGCGCACCGAATCAGACCGCGTCGTGCTGTTCCAGTCCGGGCTGATGCTCGCGCTGGTGCTCACCGGCGTGCTTCTCGCGCTGACCGACCGGCTCGCCGGTCACGACTGAAGCAGCGCCGCGAGGAAGCGGCGGAACCGGTCGGGCTCGACCCTGTAGGCCTGCGGCGCGGTCTCGTGGATGCCTTCGCTCAGCAGGCCGATCCGCTGGCCGCGCAGTGCGGCGATCGCCGACTGGTCGAGCGCGTGGCAGCGGATCACCCCGGTCACGCAGTCCGGCCCGGCGAAGATCGCGTTGTGCAGGCCCGAGCCCATTGGCCCCACGATCGCCCGCGCGCCGGCGAACAGCCCGACCTGTTCGGCGAAGGGCAGGGTTTCCGGCCGCAGCACGGCGAAGCCGAATTCGTCGCGGGCGATGGCGGCGATCTCGCTCTCGTTGACGTAGCGGCGTTGCGGCGCATCGGGATTGGCGAAATCGCCGCGGGCGACGAAGATCCGTGGCACGGGTGCTGCGGGCGGGCGGGTTGTGCGGGCGATGAAATCGTCGATCAGCGATCCGGTCAGCGGATGATACCCGCCGCGCCGGCCGAGCAGCGGGAGGATGATGGCGCGGTCGAGATCGAGTTGCTCGTGCGCCGAGTCGAACCAGATGGCCTGTTCGGGATCGATGCCGAGATGATCGTGCAGGATCGCGCTGAACCAGTCCGGCATCTGGCGGTCGAGCACCGGGAGGGCGCCAGACAGCAGCGGCGAAAACCAGGCGGCGAGCAGCAGCTTCGGCAGCATCTCGATCAGCAGGTGGCCATAGACCCGAACGCCCCAGCCGTGAAAGACGAAGGCCGGCCGCGCCTCGCGCCGCGGCAGCAGGGTGGCGAGGCGCGCCGGCATCGCCCCGTCATCCTCATGCACGATGCGGCGGACATAGACGGGCATGACGCTCTCTTCATCGAGCAGCGCGCCGCCATGCCATACCAGCCCCGGCCCGGCGAGGCGCGCCCGCATCGGCCCGAGCAGGGCGAGATCGAAGGCCTCGCGCGGCGCCTCGGCGTGGAGCCGGATCCATTCCGGCGCAATGAATTCCGGATCCGCCGGGTGTGGCATGGGAAGCGGCGCCGGCATCGCGGCGGCGGCGAGGCGGATCCGCGGGATCGCGCCGCCCGCCGCGCGCAGCAGGCCGGACGGTTCAGCGCTCGTAATGGTCCGCCACCAGCCGGTCGAGCAGGCGGACGCCGAAGCCGGTCGCCCCCTTCGGGCCGACGGCGCCGTCCTTGGTCGCCCAGGCCATGCCGGCGATGTCCAGATGCGCCCAGGGCACCTTGTTGACGAAGCGCTGGAGGAACTGCGCCGCGGTGATCGAGCCGCCGGCGCGGCCGCCGCCGATATTCTTCATGTCGGCGATGTCGCAGTTGATCAGCTTGTCATAGGCCTCGCCCATCGGCATGCGCCATACGCCCTCGCCGGTGATCTTCGCCGCCTCGGCGAGTTGCCCGGCCAGCGTGTCGTCGTTCGAGAACAGGCCGGCGTTCTCGTGGCCGAGCGCCACGATGATGGCCCCGGTCAGCGTCGCGAGGTCGATCATGAAGCGCGGCTGGAACCGCTCCTGCGCGTAGGCCAGCACGTCGGCCAGCACCAGCCGGCCCTCGGCGTCGGTGTTGAGCACCTCGATCGTCTGGCCGGAATAGGAGGTCACGACATCGCCCGGCCGCTGCGCGCTGCCGGAGGGCATGTTCTCGACCAGGCCGACCAGCCCGACCGCGTCGACCCGCGCCTTGCGCCCGGCGAGTGCCGCCATCAGGCCGATCACCGTGCCGGCGCCGGCCATGTCCCATTTCATGTCCTCCATCCCGGCGGCGGGCTTGAGCGAGATGCCGCCGGTATCGAAGGTCACGCCCTTGCCGATGAAGACCAGCGGATCGTGCGGGACGGCGCGCTCCTTGCGCGCGGGTTTCGCCGCCTGCTTCGCCTGTGCCTTGCGGCCGCGCGCCGGCGCCTCGGGCTCGGAGGCGCCGAGCCATTGCATGACCACCACGCGCGGCTCGTTCACGCTGCCGCGGGCGACGCCCAGCAGCGCGCCGAAGCCAAGTTTCTCAAGGTCGCGCTGGTCCATCACCTCGACCTTTACGCCGAGCGATTTCAGCGTCTTCGCGCGGTCGGCCATCTCGGCCGGGGTGAGGATGTTGGCGGGCTCGGAAACGAGATCGCGGGTCAGCTCCACGCCGGCGGCAAGGGCGGCGAGCGGGGCGAAGGCGGTGCGCGTCGCCGCCGTATCGGACGCCAGCACGGCGAGATTCGCGAGTTTCGGCTTCTGCTCCTCCTTCTGGCGGGTGCGGTAGCGGTCGAACCGGTAGCTGCGCAGCCGCGCGCCGAGGGCGGCATGGGCGAGCAGGGCGGGGTCGAGCGCGTCGGCGGCGAGCGAGGCGGACGGCTCCTTCAGCAGTGCCGCGGCGGCGGTCGCCCCGGCGCTCTCGGCGCGGTGGGGGGTGACGTCGTCGGCGGCGCCGAGGCCGACCAGCACCACGCGGTCGAGACCGGCGCCGGGCGCGATCAGGGTTGCTGTCTGCCCGCGCTTGCCGGTGAAGCGCGCCGCCGCCATCGCGCGGGTGAGCCCACCTTCGAGGGCGGCGTCCAATGCTGCTGCAACACCGTCGAGCGCCGCACCCTCGGCCAGCAGCAGGGCGAGCGCACCGCTTTCGGGCAGCGCGGGCTTTGCAAATCCGATATCGATCATGCCGTCTTGTCCCGTTTTCCGTTTCGTTTAGCGACGCAATCCAGCATGCTCGCCAATTTGGTGTTTTCCAAGCCCCGGGATATCAGGCGGGCATGAACGACAATCAACTGCTCGAACTCGCAGCCTCGCTGGCCGAGGCCGCGGGGCGCGAAATCCTTGCCGTCCGTGCCGGCGGCTTCACCGTTGACCGCAAGGCCGACGAAACCCCGGTGACGATCGCCGACACGCGCGCCGAACGGGTGATCGTCGAGGGGTTGCGCCGTGCCGTCCCCGAGATCCCGGTGGTTGCCGAGGAAGAAGTCGCCGCCGGCCGGCAGACCGATCCCGGCCGCCGCTTCTGGCTGGTCGATCCGCTCGACGGCACGCGGGAATTCGCCGAGGGGCGCGACGAGTTCGCGGTCTGCATCGGCCTTGTGGTCGATGGCCGGCCGCATCTCGGCGCGGTCGGCGCGCCGGCGCAGGGTGCCGTCTATGGCGGGATCGTGGGGCAGGGGGCCTGGCGGCAGAACGGTGCCGGCCGCCACCCGATTGCCGCCCGCATCCCGCCGGCGGAGGGGATCACCGTCTATGCATCTCGCCATTACGCGGACGATCCGCAACTCGCCGCCTATCTCGCCCGCTACAAGGTAGCGAAGCTGACGAATATCGGCTCGGCGCTGAAATTCTGCCGCCTCGCCGAGGGCGCGGCCGATTTCTATCCCCGCCTCGGCCGGACCATGGAGTGGGACACCGCGGCGCCGCAGGCGGTGCTGGAGGCGGCGGGTGGCCGCGTCGTCACCATGGCGGACGAAACCCCCCTCCGTTACGGCAAGAAGGGGTTCGAGAACCCCCACTTCCTCTGCTTCGGCCGCGCCGCCGGCTGAAGGCGTGGCTCAGGGCGCCGGCCAGAGCCAGGCCGCGCCCCGCACGCCCGAGGAATCGCCGTGCTTGTTGCGGACCACCGGCGTGTCGAACGTGTCGCTGATGATGTAGGGTTTCATCAGCCCCGGCAGGTCGGTGTAGAGATGGTCGAGATTCGACAGTCCGCCGCCCAGCACGATCACGTCCGGATCGAGGATGTTGACGATCATGGCGAGGCCGCGCGCCAGCCGGTCCGCATGGATGGCGAGGGCGCGGATGGCGCGTTCCTCGCCGGCGGCGGCGCGTGCCGGCACAGAGCCGGCATCGCGGGCGCCCGGCCCGTCCGCCTCTGCGGCCAGAGCCGGCCCGGCGATGTAAGTCTCGAGGCAGCCCGGCTTGCCGCACCAGCAGCGCCGCAACGGCATTTCCTCCATGCGTGGCCAGGGCAGCGGGGTATGGCCCCATTCGCCGGCGATGTGATGCCGCCCTTCCAGCACCTTGCCGTCGATCACGATGCCGCCGCCGCAGCCGGTGCCGATGATCACGCCGAAGACGCAATGCGCGCCCGCGCCCGCGCCGTCCGCCGCCTCGCTCATCGCGAAACAGTTCGCGTCGTTCGAGACGCGGACGGGCCGGCCGAGCTTCGCCTCGAGGTCCTTGTCGAACGGGTTGCCGTTCAGCCGCTCGGAATTGGCGTTCTTCACGAGGCCGGTGGCCGGGCTGATCGTCCCTGGAATGCCGATGCCGATGCCATGCGCCGGGCCGAGCCTGGCCTCGGCATCCTGAACGAGGCCGGCGATCGTGTCGATCGTCCGACCGTAATCCTGCGGTGTCGGAACCCGCACGCGATGCGCCAGCGAGCCGTCGGGCATCAGCGCCGCGATCTCGATTTTGGTCCCGCCCAGGTCGATGCCGATGCGATAGGTCATGATCTGTCCCGTCCATTACGTCCGGCGCCTCTATCACGCCATTGGGCCTATTGCTCAAGAGGCGGCGAGGCGTCACCATGTTCCCATGGCGGACAGACAGCTCGACGCGCGCTATCTGAAAGGGCCGATGCCGGTGCTGCGGGCGGCCCGCGAGCTGCGCTCCCTTGCCCCTGGC
The DNA here is from genome assembly GCF_000724705.2 of Acidiphilium sp. JA12-A1. Classification (NCBI taxonomy): domain Bacteria; kingdom Pseudomonadati; phylum Pseudomonadota; class Alphaproteobacteria; order Acetobacterales; family Acidocellaceae; genus Acidiphilium; species Acidiphilium sp. JA12-A1. Next base: position 106,211 of record NZ_JFHO01000053.1, on the reverse strand, counting down.
ACGCGGCTGCGCGTGCTCGCGACAGATCCCCGCGCCGTCGTCGATTTTCGCGATTTCTGTCGCGATGCCGGCCACGCGCTGATCTCGTGGAGCGAGGTAAAGGGCGTCTTCAGCTTCACCATCCGCGCCGGCGGCGCGAAACAGGAGGCCGCCGCGAAAGAAGCGGCCCGGCACGACGCCGCCAGATAAGCAAACCCACAGGGAGACTCCGAGACAGATGCCCGTTGCCCTGATCACCCATCCCGCCTGCTTCGACCACGATACCGGCCCGCACCACCCCGAGCGCCCGGCGCGGCTGCGGGCCGTGCTGGGCGCGCTGGAAACGCCCGAATTCCAGCATCTGCTGCGCGAAGTGGCGCCGGAGGCGCCTGAATCCGCGCTGCGCGCGGTGCATCACGACGCTTATGTCGATTCGATCCTGGCGATGGCGCCAGCGGAAGGCGAACCGGTGCATCTCGATGCCGACACGCTGATGAGCCATGGCAGCCTCGCCGCGGCGCTGCGCTCGGCCGGCGGCGCCATGCGCGCGGTCGACGCGGTGATGGAGGGCTGGGCCCGCGCCGCCTTCGTTGCCACGCGGCCGCCGGGGCATCACGCCGAGCCGAATCGTGCCATGGGCTTCTGCCTGTTCGCCAATGCCGCGATCGCCGCGCATCATGCCCGCGCCCATGGTCTGAAGCGCGTTGCCGTGGTCGATTTCGATGTCCATCACGGCAACGGCACCCAGGCGATGTTCGAGACGGATGCCGACCTGTTCTATGCCTCCTCGCACCAGTATCCGTGTTATCCGGGCACCGGCCGCCCTTCCGAGCGCGGGGTTGCCGGCAATATCGTCAACGCCGCGCTGCCGCCCGGCTCGGGCTCGGCCGAGTTCCGCGCCGCCTGGCAGGACACGCTGATCCCCGCACTCGAGCGGTTCGCGCCGGAACTGCTCATCATCTCCGCCGGGTTCGATGCCCACCGGTTCGATCCGCTCGCCGAACTCAATGTCGAAACCGCCGATTTCGCCTGGCTGACCGAGGCGCTTGTGCGCGTCGCCGACCGGCATTGCGGCGGCAAGGTGGTTTCCCTGCTCGAGGGCGGCTACGATCTCGAGGCGCTCGCCGCTGGCACCGCCGCCCATGTCCGCGCCTTGATGCGGCATTGATCCGGCGCTATCGCGGGGAAAACTTGGGAGTTTCGATCATGGCCGCAGCCAAGCCGGACGCCGGCGCCCCGGAGTCGGGACCGGACATCGACAAGTTGTCCTTCGAGGATGCCCTGGCCGAGCTGGAGCGCATCGTGCGCGGGCTCGAAACCGGGCAGCAGAAGCTCGAGGACGCCATCGCCGCGTATGAGCGCGGCAGTCGTCTGAAGCAGCATTGCGAGGCGCGGCTGGCCGAGGCGGAGAGCCGCGTGCAGTCGATCGTCGCCCGCGCCGACGGCTCCCTTGCCCTGAAGGACGACCAATGACCGCCACCGAGTCCGACGCCGCTCTCGCCGCTGCCCTCAGGGACGCGGCTGCCCTGATCGAGACCGAACTCGACGTGCTGCTGCCCCTGCCCGAGGGTGAGGAGCGCCCGCTGGTCGAGGCGATGCGCTACGCCGTGCTCGGCGGCGGCAAGCGGATGCGCGGCTTCCTCGTGATCGAGACGGCACGGCTGTTTTCGGTCAACATCACCTGCGCGGTACGCGTTGCCGCCGCGGTCGAGATGCTGCACGCCTATTCGCTGGTGCATGACGACCTGCCGGCGATGGACGATGACGATCTGCGCCGCGGCAAGCCGTCCTGCCACAAGGCCTTCGACGAGGCGACCGCGATCCTGGCCGGCGATGCGCTGCAAACCCGCGCCTTCGAGGTGCTGGCCGAGCCGGACACCCATTCCGATCCCGAGGTGCGCTGCGAACTGGTGCTGGCCCTCGCGGCCGCCTCCGGCGCGCGCGGCATGGTCGGCGGCCAGATGATCGACATCGTCTCGGAAGGCCGGCAGCTCGAACCGCCGGTGATCACCCGCCTGCAGGCGCTCAAGACCGGGCGGCTGATCCAGTTCAGCGCCGAGGCCGGTGCCATTCTCGGTCGCGCGCCGGGGCCGCAGCGGCACCATATCGCCGGCTACGGGCGGGATCTCGGCGCCGCCTTCCAGATTGCCGACGACATTCTCGACGAGGAGGGCTCGGATGCCAGCCTCGGCAAGACCGCCGGCAAGGACGCTGCCCAGGGCAAGGCGACGATGGTCGCGGTGATGGGGATCGAGCGCGCGCGCACCCATGCGGCGCATCTCGCGAGCCAGGCCGCCGCCTATCTCGACAGTTTCGGCGCGAAGGCGGATCTGCTTCGCGCGCTGGCCGCCTTCACGGTCAACCGCCGGAACTGACCGGCGGACGATGCGGATCGTCATCGCCAGCCGGATCCTGAACGAGGAGGACATCGTCGAGGCCTTCGTGCGGCACAACGCGAGCTTCGCGGCGCACATGCTCTTCCTCGACAATGGCAGCACCGACCGCACGCTCGCGATCCTGCGGGCGCTGCGCGACGAGGGGCTTCCATTGTCGGTGTTCCAGGCCCGCGCCGTCGGGTTCGACGAGGCGCGGGTGAATTCATGGCTCTACGAGACCGCCGACGGGCTGCACCACCCGGATTGGGTGGCGTTTCTCGATGTCGATGAATTCATCGTCGCGGGCGAGGGCGGGCTGGGCGGCGCGCTTGCCGCGACGGTGGCGGGCGCGGCGACGGTGCCGCTCGTGCATTATTTCGACACCGTGGACGACGATCCGGCCGAACCGGTCGTCCCAAGGCGGATGCGCTGGCGCGCGCGGCAGACCCCGCCGGTGCCCAAGGTCATCGTGCGCGGCGGCTTCGGCGCGCGCTGTGCCGTGGCACCCGGCAATCATGGTGCGTCGGTCGATGGCGTCGCGCTGCCGCAAATCGGCCTGCCCGGCGCCGCACTCGCGCATTATCCCCGCCGCTCCGGCTGGCACGACCTGCAGAAATGCGGGATCGGCTGGCTCAAGGTGCTGGCGGCCGGCGCGGCTGCGCTGCAAAACCGCTATTCGGAACACTATCAAGTGCCGTTCGAGCGTTTGCGTGATGCTCCCGCGAGCCTGATCGGCGACCCGGCCTATCTCGCCCAGCCCGTGGACCCGGCGCGGATGGTGTTCGACCCGATCGACTATCGCGGTGGCGAGCTGCGCCATACGGTGCCGTCCGACCCGGCGATGCGCGCGCTCGCGGCGGCGTTGCACCATGCCGAGGCGCTGGCCCGTGCCCATGGCCGCCTGCTTGACGAGTCGGCCGAGGCGCGCGGCCTGGTCGCACGATGGAACGCGGAGCGCGAATTCCTGTTCTGACCGGAGCCGCGGCGACCGGCATGGAGGGCGGCATGGACCATGAGGCGAGGGGTGGAGCGGGGCGCCGGCGCATGGATCGCGATCGCCTTGCCGCGTTCAGCGACGGGGTGCTCGCCATCATCATCACGGTGATGGTGCTCGAGCTGAAGACGCCGTCCGGCCCCGAGCTTGCCGCGCTGTCCGCCAGCTTGCCGACGCTCGCCGGCTACGTGCTGAGCTTTCTCTATGTCGCGATCTACTGGAACAACCACCATCATCTCTTCCAGCTGGTCGAGCGGGTGAATGGCACGATTCTCTGGGCCAACATCCACCTGCTGTTCTGGCTGTCGCTGATCCCCTTCGCCACCGGCTGGCTCGGCGATTACCCCCGCGCCTCGGGCCCGGCGGCGCTCTACGGCTTCGTGCTATTGATGCCGGCGATTGCCTGGAAGATCACGCAGGCGGCGATCATCCACGCGCAGGGTCCAGACTCCCCTCTGGCGACGGTGCTTGGTCGCGACGTCAAGGGGAAGATTTCACCGCCGCTCTATCTCGCTGGCCTGGTCCTCGCCTTCGTCTCGCCCTGGATCGCCGATGGACTCTACGCTCTGGTCGCCCTGTTGTGGTGCGTGCCGGACCGTCGGATCGAAGCGTTGTTCGACGGGCGCTGAGCGCCGCTCAGCCGGCCCGCGCCCGCTCGCGCAGCACGTATTTCTGGATCTTGCCTGTCGAGGTCTTCGGCAACTCGCTGAACACGATGCGCTTCGGCGCCTTGAAATGGGCCATGTTCTGCCGGCAGAAGGCGATGATCTCCTCGGCCGTGGCCGTCATGTCCGGCCGCAGCACGACGAAGGCACACGGCACTTCGCCCCATTTCTCGTCCGGCGCGGCCACGACCGCCGCTTCCAGGACCGCCGGATGGCGATAGAGCACGGTCTCGATCTCGATGGTCGAGATGTTTTCCCCGCCGGAAATGATGATGTCCTTCGAGCGGTCCTTGAGCTCGATGTAGCCGTCGGGGTGCATCACGCCGAGATCGCCGGTCGCGAACCAGCCGCCGGCGAAGGATTTTTCCGTGGCGGCCGCATCCTTCAGGTAGCCCATCATCACGATGTTGCCGCGCAGGAACACCTCGCCCATCGTCGTCCCGTCCGCCGGCACCGGCGCGCGGGTGGCCGGATCGGCGACCATCGCCCCTTCCTCGACCGCATAGGTCACGCCCTGTCTTGCCCGCAGCGCCGCGCGCTCCGCCGCCGGGCGGCCGTTCCAGTCCTCCTGCCAGGCGCAATAGGTCACCGGGCCGTAGGTTTCGGTCAGCCCGTAGACATGGGTGAGATCGACACCGAGCCCTTCCATTGCCTCGATCACGGCGGCAGGCGGCGGCGCGCCGGCGGTCATCATCGCGACGCCGCGCCCGGCATAGACGGCACGCTGCGGTTCCGGCGCGTTGATCATCATGTTCATGATCACCGGTGCGCCGCAGAGATGTGTCACCCCATGCCGCTCCACGGCGGCGGCGATACTCGCCGCGTCGATCCGCCGCAGGCAGACATGCGTTCCCGCCAGCGCGGTGATGGTCCAGGGGAAGCACCAGCCGTTGCAGTGGAACATCGGCAGCGTCCAGAGATAGACCGGATGCTGGCGCATGTTCCAGGTGATGGCGTTGCCGAGCCCGTTCAGATAGGCGCCGCGATGATGATAGACGACGCCCTTGGGCTTGCCCGTGGTGCCCGAGGTGTAGTTGAGCGCGATGGCCGACCATTCGTCATCGGGGAAGCGCCAGTCGAAATCCGCCGTGCCGGTGGCGAGGAAATCCTCGTAATCCATTGCTCCCAACCGGGCGCCGCCTGGGCCCTCGGGATCGTCGATATCGATCACCGGAGGCGCATTGTCACTGAGCTCGGCCAGGGCCGCGGCGATCACCGGGGCGAATTCGGTGTCGCTCAGCAGGAGTTTCGCCTCGCCGTGGCGCAGGATGTAGGCGATGGTCGGCGCATCCAGCCGGGTGTTCAGCGTGTTCAGCACCGCGCCCGCCATGGCGACGCCGAAATGCGCCTCGACCATTGCCGGTATGTTGGGCGCCATGACGGCGACGACGTCGCCCGGTCCGATTCCCCGTGCCGCCAGTGCCGCGCCCAGCCGCTTGCAGCGTTCGAAGGTTTCCGCCCAGGTGCGCCGGATCGAGCCGTGAACAACCGCCGTTCGCTCCGGCCAGACTTTCGCTGTCCGCGCGAGGAAGGAGAGTGGCGACAGCGCCTGGTAGTTCGCTTCCGTCTTCTCGAGGCCGGTGATGAAATCGGTCATGGTCGTGTCCTCGGCGTGGTGTGGCGTTTCGTTGCGGACAGGATACCAGCCGCCCCATGCTACCGCCATCCCGGCGGCGCGCGACGATGTGAACGAACGCGTCGCCTTCCGCGCTGGACTTCCGCGCGCCGCGCACCAAGATCCGCACCACGCGGCAATGACGCCCGCCGAAGCTGAATTCCGAGTTCGAGGAGTCGCGTTGATGAACCGCAAGATCCTGCCCCTTGCAGCTGCCGTGGTCGCATTGCCGGCCGTGGCGCTTGCCGCCTCGCCCGCCGCCGTGCCGGCGGAAATCGTTGTTGTTCCGGTTGCGATGGCGCCGGTGCCGTTCATGGCCGCGCCGGCGATCCCGGTGGCCCTGATTCGCCAGATGAACGAGATGCAGCGCGCGATGCAGGTTCAGATGGCGGCCCTTGAGCAGCTGGCCGCCGCCCCGCTCGCCCCGACCCTGGCGATGGCCGGCCCTGCCGCCCTGCAGGGCGGCACCACCCGCATCACCATGGTCAGTTCCGGCGGTCCCAGCGGCGTGTGCAGCGAGCAGATGGAGATCATGCCCGGAAACAACGGCCGGATGCACGTCTTCGTCCGCCGCAGCGCCGGATGCACGCCTCAGGCCGCGGCCCTTCCGGGTCCCCATGAAGGGCCGAAAGCCCTTCATCCCTCGGCCCACGCGCATCTGCCGCCGAATGCCCTGCCGCCGCCCTCGAAGGTCATCGAGGCGGATTACGCCGTCCCCGGCCGGGCGCGCGCCGAAGGCTGAACCTTCAAGGTAGGATGAACCTTCAAGGTCCGGCGCTGCGCGGGCTGCCCTGCGCCGCCGGCCTTGCCGGATTGCCGGGAGCCGGATAGTAGGGATCGCCAAGGTCCGCAAACCGGCAAGGACGCACCATGGCTCCCAGCAATGAGACTTTTCTCCCGCGAGGCTCCGACCGCATCACGGAGGCTTATGCCTTCGACGATGTGCTCCTCGTTCCCGGCTATTCCTCGGTGCTCCCCGCCGCGGTCAACACCCGCACGCGGCTGACCCGCTCCATCTCGCTCAACATTCCCGTCATCTCCGCCGCGATGGACACCGTGACGGAGGCGCCGATGGCGATCGCCATGGCGCAGCAGGGCGGCATCGGCGTGGTGCACAAGAACCTCTCGATCGAGGATCAGGCGGACCAGGTGCGCCAGGTCAAGAAATTCGAGAGCGGCATGGTGGTCAACCCGCTCACCATCCACCCCGAGCAGACCCTGGCCGAGGCGCAGGCGCTGATGGCCCAGCACCGGATTTCCGGCGTTCCCGTGGTCGAGCGCGACACCAACCGCCTTGTCGGCATCCTTACCCATCGTGACGTCCGCTTCGCGACCGACCCGGCCGCCCGCGTGTATGAGCTGATGACGCGGGAAAACCTCGTCACCGCGCCGGCCAATGTCGCGCCCGAGGTCGCGCGGTCGCTGCTCCACAAGCACCGGATCGAGAAGCTGCTGGTGGTGGACGAAGACTATCGCTGCGTCGGCCTGATCACCGTGAAGGACATGGACAAGGCCGAGGCGCATCCCCTCGCCAACAAGGACGAACTCGGGCGCCTGCGCGTTGCCGCGGCGACCGGCGTCGGCGAGGACGGGGCGCGCCGCGCCGAGGCGCTGATCGCCGCGGGGGTGGATGTCGTGGTGGTGGATACCGCGCATGGCCATTCAGAGGGCGTGCTGCGCGCCGTCGCGCGCATCAAGGAGCGTTCGAACGCGGTGCAGATCGTCGCCGGCAACGTCGCGACGCCCGAGGCCGCCGCGGCGCTGATCAAGGCGGGTGCTGACGCGGTGAAGATCGGCATCGGCCCGGGCAGCATCTGCACCACCCGCGTGGTTGCCGGCGTCGGCGTGCCGCAGTTCTCGGCCGTGATGGAGACCGCCGCCGCCTGTCACGAAGCCGACGTGCCGGCGATCGCCGATGGCGGGATCCGCACCTCGGGCGACGTGGTCAAGGCGCTCGCCGCCGGGGCGGACTGCGTGATGATCGGCTCGCTCCTCGCCGGCACCGACGAGGCGCCCGGCGAGGTGTTTCTCTACCAGGGCCGGTCCTACAAGTCCTATCGCGGCATGGGCAGCCTGGGTGCGATGGCCCGCGGCTCGGCCGACCGCTATTTCCAGCAGGACATCAAGGACTCGCTGAAACTTGTGCCTGAGGGGATCGAGGGGCGCGTTGGCTACAAGGGCCCGATGGCCGGGGTGGTGCACCAGCTGGTCGGCGGGCTGCGCGCCGGCATGGGCTATACCGGTTGCGCCACCATCGCCGACCTGCAGACAAGGGCGCAATTCCGCCGCATCACCGGCGCCGGCCTCCGCGAGAGCCACGTTCATGACGTGGCGATCACCCGCGAGGCGCCGAATTACCGGCAGGACTGAGCCTTGACCCCCGCGGGCCGGCTGCAGGCGGCGATCGAGCTGCTCGGCACGATCGAGGCCGATCGCCGGCCGGCCGATGCCATCGCCAACGACTTCCTTCGCACGCGCCGCTTCATCGGCGGCGGTGACCGGCGCGAGATCGGCGAGATCGTCTGGTCGGTGCTGCGTGCCCGCCGCCGGCTCGGCTGGTGGCTGGAGCGTGTCGGCGCCGAGGCGACGCCGCGCCTGCTCATCGCCTCCCTGCGCGTGCTCACCGGCATGCCGGCGCCGCGCGTCGCCGGGCTGTTCGGCGTGATGCGGTTCGCCCCGCCGCCGCTCGACGCCGCCGAGCGGCGCGCGCTCGACCGGCTCGACACCCATACGCTCGACCATCCGTCGATGCCCGAGGCGGTGCGGCTGGAAATGCCCGATTTCGTGCTGCCTTTGCTGCGCGAGCGCTTTGGCGACAAGCTCGAGTCGGAATGCGCGGCGCTAATGCAGCCCGCGCCGCTCGATCTGCGGGTCAACCTGCTCAAGGCCACGCGCGAGGAGGCGCTCGCCGCCCTGGCCGCCGCCGGGCTGAAGGCCGAGCCAACGCGGCTCAGCCCCTGGGGCCTGCGCCTTCCTGGCCGTCAGAACATCACTGTTGCGGCACCGTTTCGCGACGGGCTCGTGGAAATCCAGGACGAGGGCAGCCAGCTCGTCGCCCTGCTCGCCGGGGCGCAGCCGGGCATGCGCGTCGCCGATTACTGCGCTGGCGCTGGCGGCAAGACGCTGGCTCTGGCGATGACGATGGCCAACAAGGGCCACATCATTGCCTGCGACGTGTCCGCGCCGCGGCTCGATGGGGCGATCCGCCGCCTGCGCCGCGCCGGTGTGCACAATGCCGAGCGACACCTGCTCGAATCCGGCGACAAATGGGTGAAGCGGCAGGAGAAGAAATTCGACCGCGTGCTGGTCGACGCCCCCTGCACCGGCGCCGGCACCTGGCGCCGCAACCCCGATGCACGGCTGAAGCTGACCGAGACAGATCTCGCCGAACTCACCGCCAAGCAGGCGGCGATCCTGGATGCCGCGCAACGCCTGGTCAAACCCGGCGGCCGGCTGGTTTATGCCACCTGCTCGGTGCTGCGCCCGGAAAACGAGGCGCAGATCGAGAGTTTTCTCGCGCGGCATTCCGATTTCGCGATCGTCCCCGTCGCCGACGGCCTGCCGGCCTATCTGCATGGGGACATGCTGCGCCTGTCCCCCGCGCGCGACGGCACCGACGGGTTCTTCGCCTGCCGGATGGAGCGGCGCGGATGATCGCCATCCGCCGCGCCCGCACCGCGGATGCGCCGGGCATCGGCGCCGTCCATGTCGCGAGCTGGCGCAGCGCCTATGCGGGCGTTTTACCGGAGCCGGTGCTCACCGGTCTCTCGGCGCCGGATCAGGCCGGCTATTACGACCGGGTGATCCGCAGCGGGGCGGTGGTGCATGTTGCGGTCGCTTCCGGCACCGATCTTTCCTCCGCCGTGGGCCGCGGCGAGGTCGTCGGCTTCGTCACCGGCCGCCGCCGCCGCCGCGCTCTCGCCGATGCCGAGATCGAAACGCTCTACGTCCTCGATGATTATCGCGAGCGTGGGCTCGGACGCGAGCTCCTCTCGGCTGCGATGGCCCATCTCGCCGGACGTGGCTGCGCCTCCGCGGTCCTCTGGGTGCTGGCGGACAATCCCGCCCGCTGGTTCTATGAGCGCATGGGCGGGCGCCGCGTTGCCGAAGGCAGCGTCGAGGTCGGCGGCGTCGACGTGCCGCAGATCGCCTATCGCTGGGACGGCATCGAGCGTTTCATCTGACGTCAGGTCTTCGCTCGCGGATGCGCCGCCTGCCAGACCGCCATCAACCGGTCGGCATCCACCGCTGTATAGCGCTGCGTGGTGGAGAGGCTGGCGTGGCCGAGCAGTTCCTGGATCGCCCTGAGGTCGGCGCCATTGGCCAGCAGATGTGTCGCGAAGGAATGCCGGAGCGCGTGCGGCGTGGCGTGTTCGGGAAGGCCGTTGAGCCGGCGGAAATCCCGCAGCCGCCGCTGGACCACGCCGGGATTGAGCCGCGCCCCGCGCGCACCGAGAAAGAGCGGCGCGTCCGGCGTGGGGGCGGGGTGGTGCCGCAGCCAGGAAGCGATCTCCCGTCGCAGCACCGGCAGCAGCGGCACGATCCGTTGCCGCCCGCCCTTGCCGCGCACCGAAAGCGGCGCGCCCTCCGGCGGCAGATCGCCGATATCGAGCCCGAGCGCCTCGTGTATCCGCAGCCCGGCGCCGTAGAGCAGCGCCATCAGCGCGGTGTCGCGCGCCGCGAGCGCCGGGCTCGCCGCATCGTCGCCCAGGCTGTCCACCACGGCGGCGGCGTCCGGCGCGGTCAGCGCGCGGGGGAGGGGGCGGCGCGATTTCGGCGTGCGCAGCAGCCCCGGCGCCTCGTTGATCATGCCGTGACGCTGCCGCAGCCAGCGGAAAAAGCTGCGCACCGCGGAAAGTTTCTTCGCCCGTGTTGCGTTGCCGACGCCATCGCTCGCCGCCTTCGCCAGCCAGGCCCGGAAATCGGCGAGACTCAGCGCCGCGAGATCGGCGCCGGTTGGCTCGGCGCCGATATGCCGGGTGACGAAGCCGAGAAATTCCGCGAGATCGGCACCATAGGTCGACACCGTCAGCGCCGCGGCTCGCCGCTCCCCGACGAGAAAGTCGAGAAATTCGACCCGCAGCGCCTGGGCGTCAGTTGCCGGGCCGCTTGGTCGCGAGCCCGACATTGACGATCCCGGATTTGCGCACGGTGTCCATCACCTGCATCAACCGCTGGTAGCGGATATCCTTGTCCCCGGCGATGACGACATCGACCTTCCTTTTCGCGGCCACGACCTGGCCGAGATAGGTCTGCAGCCCCGCCAGCGTGACCACCTGGTTCTTCACGTGCAGTTTGCCGGCGGCGTCGATCATCACCACCACCTGGGCCGGTTTCATCTCCTTCGCCGTCTGCGCGCCCGGCAGCTTCAGCGCGACGCCGGAATCGGGGATCATCTTGAGCACGATCATCACGAAGAACACGAGCAGGAACATCATGATGTCGATCATCGGCACGATTTCCAGCCGGGGGCGTTCGCGCTCCAGATGATCGCGTCTGCGGCGCATCGCTCAGACCCTGGCCATGCTGGCAGCGCGCCGCTTGGGCGGATCCTCCACCGCGTCGTCGCCGGCCAGCCCGCGCCCGTGCAGACGGTTGATCAGCACCACCTTGATGAGTTCGAGCTGCAGGACGATCCGGCGGCTGAGATTGTTGAAATAATTGACCAGATAGACGGCGATGATCGCGATCAGCAGGCCCGCGCCGGTCGAGACCAGCGCATCGGCGATCCCGCCTGTCACCTTCGCCGGCCCTCCGTTGCTCGACAGCACGTCGAAGGCCTGGATCATGCCGATGATCGTGCCGAACAGCCCGAGCAACGGCGCGATCGTCACCGCGGTATCGAGAATCCACAGGCCCCGGGTGATCCGCGGCATGGCGTCCATGATCTCTTCCTCGAGGTGATTGTCGAGTTCGTCGGCGTTTTCCCCGCGCGAGGCCAGCGCGGTTGCGATCAGGTGGCCCTGCAGCGTGGCGCCGTTCGTCTCGGCGAGCTGGCGCAGCCCGGCCGGATTGCCATAACCCACGGCGCGCAGCGCGGCATGGATGCGCCGCCCGGCGCCGAGCGTGCGCTTGAGCAGCCAGAACCGTTCGAGCCCGACGACGAGTGTCACCAGCAGCAGAACCGGCATCACCGCCAGCAGACCACCCGTCATCATGACGAGGCGGACGATTTCATTCATGAGCTAAGCTCCTCGGTGTGTTCGGGCCCGCGCCAGCGCGCGGACGCGCCGGCAGCGATCAGTTCCTTCGTATAGTCGGATTTCGCACCGGCAAGTAAATCCCCCGCGACCCCGGCCTCGATGACGTGGCCTTCCCGCAGCACGAGCAGGCGGTCGGCCATGTGGAACACCGTCGCGATATCGTGGCTGATCAGGATGTAGGAGAGCCCCTCATCACTTGCGAGGTCTTTCAGCAGGTTGAGCAGCAGCGCCTGGGTCGACACATCGAGGCTCGACGTCGGTTCATCAAGCACGATGACGTCCGGCGCCGCCGCCAGCGCGCGGGCGATCGCCACGCGCTGGGCCTCGCCGCCCGAGACCTGGCCGGGCAACAGGTCGAACAGGCGCGCGCCGAGCCCGACCCGGTCGAGCAACGCCGCGGCCTGCGCGCGTCTCTCGTGCTTGCGGACGCCAGCGAGGCGCAGCGGCTCGGCCACGATGTCGCCGATCCGCATACGCGGGTTCATCGACTCGCGCGGATCCTGGAATACCGCCTGGATGCGCCGCCTTGCCGCGGCAAGCGCCTTGCCGCGCATCCTCTCGAGGTCGGCACCGCCGAGCCGCACCGTGCCTTCATGCGCCAGCATCTGCAGCACCGCGCGGCCGAGGCTCGACTTGCCCGATCCGCTCTCGCCAACCACGCCGAGGCATTCGCCCCGCCGCAGCGTAAAGGAAACCGGGGCGAGGGCGAGAAGTGACGGTGGACGCCGGAAAGCGAAGTCCGATCGGCAGCGGTCATATTCGACGCGCAGTTCCGAAACCTCCAGAACCGGCTCGCCTGCCGCCTCCACCGGCCGGGCAACACGCGTCGGGTTCCGTTCCGGCACCGGCGACGGCTCACGGCCGCGACGGCAGGCGAAGGCGGTCCCGCCCAGCGTATCCGTCGCGGGAAACCCTGCCTCGCAGGCGGCCTCGCGCAGGATACAGCGCGGAGCGAACCGGCAACCCGGCGGAAATGCCGCCGGATCGGGCAGGGTGCCAGGAATGGTGACCAGCCGCGCCTGCTCAGGCCCCGGTACCGCACCGAGCAGGGCGCGTGTGTAGGGGTGGCGCGGCGTCGCGAACAGGTCGGCGGCGCGGCCCCATTCCACCGCCCGCCCGGCATAGAGCACGGTCACCCGCGCTGCATGCGCCTCGACGATCGAGAGATCGTGCGTGATGAACAGCACGCCCATGCCCCGCTCCCGGCACAGTCGCGTGATCAGCGCCAGGATCTGCCGTGCGACCAGCGCATCAAGCCCGGTGGTCGGCTCGTCGGCGATCAGGAGCCTCGGACCACAGGCCAGCGCCATCGCGATCATCACCCGCTGCCGCATCCCGCCCGAGAACTGGTGCGGGAAATCGTCCAGCCGCTCGGCGCCGCGCGGAATCCCGACCTCGTCGAAGAGCGCCCGCGCCTGCGCCCGCGCGGCATCCGGCCCGGCGCCGGTATGAAGGCGGTAGACTTCCTCGACCTGCCTGCCCACCCGCATCGCCGGGTTGAGGGCGGCGAGCGGATTCTGGAACACCATCCCGATCTCGCCGCCGCGCACCCGCCGCATTTTTTCCCGCGGAAGTGTCAGCAGATCGGTGCCGGCCAGCAGGACCCGCCCGGTAGCTTCCGCCCGGCGCGGCAGCAGGCCGATCATGCCGAGTGCGGCGATCGTCTTGCCCGAGCCGCTCTCGCCGACCAGCGCGGTCATTTCGCCCGCCGCGACCGAGAGGCTCAGTCCCTCCAGCAGCGCGAGGCGGGTGCCGTCGCGCCGGCGCAGCGTGACCGAAAGCCGGTCGAGGTCCAGCACGGGGCTCACCGCCCGGTGTCCTGCCGCGCGAGCAGCCCCTGGCCAATCAGGTTGGTGGCGAGGATCGAGAGAAGGATCATCAGTCCCGGCGGCAGGATCATCCACCATGGATCGAGCGCGATCAGGTTCAGTCCGGATTCCAGCAGTCCGCCCCAGCTTGCCATCGGCGGCTGCACGCCGAGACCGAGAAAGCTGAGGCCCGAGAGCGCGAGGATCTGGTCGCCCACCAGAAACGTGCCGTTCACGGCGAGGATCGGCGCGATCACCCGCAGGATGTGCACCCGCGCGATGTAGGCGGAACCGCCGCCGAACTGCCGGGCCGCAAGGATGAAATCGCGCCCGCGCTGCGCGATCGCCTCGTTGCGCACGAGCCGCGCGAGCCCCGGCCATGCCGTGAGGCCCAGCAGCAGGATCAGCGTGAAGGTGCCCGGCGTGAACAGGGCGGCGAAGAAGATCAGGATCACGAGGCCCGGCAGCGCCAGCACGGCGTCGAGCAGGCGCATCAGCGTGGCATCCAGCCAGCGCGGACCGAGGGCGGCCGCCAGCCCGTAGGCGATGCCGAGGAGAAACCCGAGCATCGACGCCGGCAGTGCGACGATCAGCGTCGCCCGCCCGCCCGCGATCAGCCGCGCCAGCAGGTCGCGGCCGATCTGGTCGGTGCCGAGCGGGAATGCGCGCGTCGGCGCCATCAGCGTGTGGTGGCCGTGGATCGCATAGGGGCTGGCGTGCCAGGCGAGGCCGCCAAACAGGCTGAAGCCGCAGATCGCGAGCGCGAGCGCCGCGCCGCCCGCGAGTGTCCCACGGGCACCGACCCATGCGGCCAGCCGCGCCGAAACCGGGCGGGGCAGGGCGCCCTTCGTTGCGCTCATTCGAAGCGCTCCCGCGGATCGAGCCAGCCATTGACCAGGTCGGCGAGCAGGTTGCCGATCACCGTCAGCACGCCGATCAGCAACACGATCGCGGAAATCACCGGATAATCCTGCGACAATGCCGATCGCCACAGCAGGAAGCCGAGCCCCGGATAGTCGAACACGGTCTCGACCAGCACCGAGCCCGCGAAGATGTAGGGAAAGGACAGGCCGAGAATCGTTACCAGCGGTCGCAGCGCGTTGCGCAAGACGTGCCGGCGCAGCACGGCGCCAAACCCGAGCCCCTTGGCCAGTGCCGTGCGCACGTAGTCCTTGCCGAGTTCCTCATGCACCGCCGCGCCGAAATAGCGCGACAGCCCGGCGGTTCCCAGCAGCCCGACGGTGACCACCGGCAGGATCAGATGTCGGGCGTAATCGGCCACTCCCGGTGCGGCGTGCCGGATATCGGCAATGCCGCCTGCCGGCAGCCAGCGCCATTTCACCGCGACATAGAGGATCAGGATCGTGCCGGCGAAGAACACCGGCATGGCGTAGAGAACGAGCTGCGCCGCACCGATCAGCCGCGCCGGCCACTGGCCCCAGAAGGCCCCCTGCACCAACCCGATGGCGATCGAAAGCAGCACCGAAAGGGTGATGGCGCCGAGATAGAGGGCGAGGGTGTTCGCCGCGTATGCCGCGATCAGGCCGGCCACCGGCCGGTTCAGCAGATAGGAATAGCCGAGCCGCCCTTCGAGAAGATGCGCCCACCAGACCAGATACTGCCTCCACAACGGCGCCGAGAGGCCGAGCCGGACATTGAGCTGGCGCACCGCCTCCGGCGTCGCCTTCTGGCCGAGGATGGAATAGGCCGGGCCGCCGGGCGTCGCATGCACCATGAAGAACACGATCGTCACCAGCAGCACGAGCGTCAGCGCCGAAGCGGCGAGGCGCGAAAGGATCACCCGCCTCACCGGCGCCCACCACACGCGCCCGGCGCCCAGTGCAGGTATTGCGGTGACCACGCGCCGGTCGGGCTGAGGAACTTCCGCACGCCCTCGAGCCCGTTGCGCACCAGCACCACGCTGCCAGGCTCGGGCAGGAAAATTTCCGGCTGCTGTGCCGCCGCATAATCCTGATAGGCGTAGAGTGGTTCCAGGCCCGGCTTCGTCTGCACATCCTTCAGCAGCGCGTCCATCCGCGCGTCGCTGTAGCCGGACTGGTTGAACGCGCCATCGCTTGCAAGCTGGGCGGAATCGTCGGGGTAGACGCCGAGCGCCCAGCCGAACTGCATCGCCTCCCATTGAAGCGGCTTGTAGCTGAGCACCAGCATCTGGCTGAACGTGACCTCGCGGATCGTCATCGCGATGCCGACGGCGCGCAGATCCGCCTGGATCAGCTCGGCGCCGAGCTGGCCGGTCACGTTGCCGGAGGGAATCACGTCGGTGAAGGCAAGACGCTTGCCGTCCTTCATCCTGATGCCGTCCGGTCCCGGTTTCCAGCCCGCGGCGGCGAGCAGGGCCTTCGCCTTTGCCGTGTCATAACCCACGGGATATTTCCCGGCCTTCGCCGCGGGCGAGAGAAAGGTCGGCGGGTCCACCGGCACCGGCCCGTGCTGCGGCTTCGTTGTCCCGTGCAGGAGCAGGCGGATGATTCGCTTCTGGTCGATTGCGTCGGCAATCGCCTGGCGCACCCGCACATCGCGGAAGAAGGCGACTTTCGGGTTGCGATAGCTCAGTTCCATGTAGTCGAAGCCGAAATTTGGCGGCAGTCGCAGCTCCCGCGCGTCGGGCAGCTTCCGCTGCGCCCGCCACAGCGAGAAGGGCAGGTTGCCGGCATCGAGCGTGCCGGTGCGCAACCCCTCGAACACCGCGCCGTCCGAATTCAGGAAGACCATGATGAACCGACGGATGTCCGGCTTGTGGCCCTGATAGGTCGGGTTGGGCACGAAACTGATGTAGCGGCCCATGACGTAGCGGCCGATCCGGAAGGGGCCGTCCACCACCCGGAAGAACGAGGGCGTCGATTGCAGCCGCCACATCTGGTTGACGGAATAGCGGGTCCAGGCATGGGCGGGAAACGGGGTCAGCTGGCTGAGGCCGGTCAGTTCGAACCAGGTCGGGTTCACGCTCCGCTTCAGCACCACCCGGAAGCGGTGCGGCCCGAGCACGTTGAGCGACTTCACCAGCCCCGGCATGCCGCCCTGGCCGTAGCCGGTATAGGTTTTCCCGAGCTTGCGGATCAGGTCGAAGGTGAATTTCACGTCCTCCGCCGTCACCGGTACGCCGTCCGACCAGGTGCGAGGCTTCATCGTCACGGTGAAGGTGGTCTTGTCATCGGAGACCTCGATCGCCGATGCGATGCTGCGCGACCAGGTGATGGTGTGGTTGCGGCTGATCCAGAGCAGCCCGTCATAGAGCAGGCCGGCGGCTTCGGCATCGTAGGCGGAGCCGATCAGGAACGGGTTGAGTGAATCGACGCTCGCCGGCGGCGTGCCGAGCCCGAGCCCCGGCGGCACCACCACCGTGTCGCAGCGTCCCGCGCTGAAGCTCGGCCCTGCCGCGACCATGGCCAGAATCACCGCCGCCAGCAGGCGCGATCGCATCAGGACTGAACCGCGCCGCATCGGCTCAGCCGGTCTGGATTGTCACTCCCCGACCCTGATCTCGATCGGCACCGCGAAGGTCTTGTCCTCCGTGCCGGGGAAGGGCGGGAAGCGGTGGTGCCGGACGGCATCCAGCGCCGCGCGGTCGATCAGCGGGTTGCCGCTGCTGCGGTAGACCTGCGCCGAAAGCAGCTTTCCGTTCGGCGCCAGGGTGAACTCGATGAAGGCCGTGCCATTCACGCCGAGCATGCGCATTGTCTGCGTCACATGCACTTCGCGCTGCAGCGGCCCGCGAAGTCCGGCGGCGTATTGCGCGAAATCGAAGGCCGGTTGCGGCGGTGGCCTCTTTGCCCTGGGTGGCGGCGGCGCCGGATGCGGCACCGGGCGATGGACCGGCTGCGGCTTGGGCCGCGGGTGCGGTGGCGGTGGCGGATGGTGCACCACGTTCGGCAGCGGCTTGGGCGGCGGCATGGGTGAGGGTGCGGGCGGCGGTGGCAGCGGTTTCGGCTGCGGCGGCGGCGGAACCGGCGGGGGAGGCACGGGTAGCGGCGGTGGCGGCGGCTGCACCGGCTGCGGTGGCAAGGGCAGGGGGGGCGCGAGCCGGACCAGATGCACGGTGGTGGCGGGCGCCAGCGGTGTGCGGTAGCGCGGCAGATGGCGCGCGGCGTAGAACGCCGCGGCGGCGATCAGCCCGACAATCACCAGCCCCGCCGCCGTCGCCCGCGGCAGGCCCAGCTCGTCCGGCTGCCAGGGCGGAATGGCGCCGTTCGCGGTCGCCCCCTCCGTCCTCATGCGTGGCACCGGCGCTGATCGGTCTCGTCCGTCACGTCCTTGTCTTCAGGGGCGGGCCCTCGGCTGTCAAGGCGCCGCGCCGGCCTCGATCCGGCGGCCGAGCCGCCCGGCGAGATCGCAGATGAACTGCCAGGCCACCCGCCCCGACCGGGCGCCGCGCGTCACCGACCATTCCACGGCCTCCGCATGGAGGGTTTCGGCGTCGACATCGAGGGCGAACGCCTTCGCATAGCCCTCGATCATGGCGAAGAAGGTCTGCTGATCACAATTGTGAAACCCGAGCCAGATGCCGAAGCGATCCGACAGCGATACTTTTTCCTCCGTCGCCTCCGAGGCGTGGATCGCGGTGCTGCGTTCGTTCTCGATCATGTCACGCGGCATCAGGTGCCGCCGGTTCGAGGTCGCGTAGAACAGCACGTTGTCCGGCCGGCCCTTGATGCCGCCATCGAGCACCGATTTGAGTGCCTTGTAGTCGGCATCCTCGCGCTCGAAGCTGAGATCGTCGCACAGGATCAGGCACTGGCGGGGCTGGCCGCGCAGGATGTCGAGCAGCGCCGGCAGGGTGGCGATGTCCTCGCGATGGATCTCGATCAGCGCGAGGCTGCCGGGAAACGCCCGGTTCGCCGCCGCATGCGCCGCTTTCACCAGCGAGGACTTGCCCATCCCGCGCGCGCCCCAGAGCATGGCGTTGTTGGCCGGCAGGCCGCGGGCGAAGCGCAGCGTGTTCTCGGTCAGGATGTCCTTCTGCCGCTCCACGCCCTGCAGCAGCCCGATCGGCACGCGCGAGACCTGATCCACCGGCTCCAGCGCCGCGCGCTCGGGATGCCAGACATAGGCATCGTGCGCGCTCACCTCGGCCGGCGGCGGCGGCGGCGGGGCGAGGCGGTCGAGCGCATCGGCGATGCGGGCGAGCAGGTCGTGTGTCGGCTGGTCCATGACGTCTCCTCAGGCAGGCGCGCCCCGCGCGGCTTGACGGGGCGGGCGTGCAAACTATGGTCCCGCCCGACCAAGGACAAGCTTCACCACATCAGATCAGGGTATCCCGCATGTTCATCGCCACCGCCTATGCCGCTGCCTCGTCATCACCTTCCGGTGCAATGGCGGCGGTGATCAATTTCGCACCGCTGGTGCTGATCGTCATCGTCTTCTACTTCATCCTGATCCGCCCGCAGCAGCAGCAGGCCAAGACGCAGAAGGCACGCCTCGCCGCCATCCGCCGCGGCGACAAGGTGGTGACCGGCGGCGGCATTGTCGGCCAGGTGGCCAAGGCTCTGGATGGCGCCGAGGAAATCGAGGTCGATATCGCCCCCAACGTCCGCATCACCGTGCTGCGCAGCACCATCAGCAGCGTGCTGACCGACTCGAAGCCGGCCGAGACCAAGGCGGCCGAGCCGAAGAAGAAGTAAGCCCGGAAACGGGAACGGCCCCGGCGGTTCGCGCCGGGGCCGTCCTGCAACGGCGGGTCTTGCCCGGCCTCAGCCCAGCAGGTGCTCGGCGTGGGCATAGTTGGCGAGCTTGTCGAGCCAGTTCTGGATATAGTCCGGCCGGCGGTTGCGGAAATCGAGATAGTAGGAGTGCTCCCACACATCGAGGCCGAGCAGCGGCTTGCCCTCGCCGGTGGCGACCGGGTTGGAGCCGTTCGGCGTCTTTGTCACGGCGAGCTTGCCGCCGGGGGTCAGGATCAGCCAGGCCCAGCCAGAGCCGAACTGGGTGGTGCCGGCGGTCTTGAACGCGTCCTTGAACTGCGCGACGCCGCCGAAGTCCTCGGCGATTTTCGCTTCCAGCCGGCCCGGCAGCTTGCCGCCGTCGGTCGGCGACATGCACTGCCAGAACAGATTGTGGTTCCAGTGCTGCCCGGCATTGTTGAACACCGGCGCGAGATCGGCCTTGTTGTAGGTGAAGGCGACGATCTCCTCAAGGCTCTTGCCCTGCAGGTCGGCGTTCTTCTCGACGAAACCGTTCAGCGCCGTCACATAGGCCTGATGGTGCTTGCCGTGGTGCAGTTCGAGCGTTTCCTGGCACATGCCATGCGCGGCAAGGGCTGCGTGCGCATAGGGCAACGCGGGGAGTTCAAAGGCCATGGGGCATCTCCGATCCGGTTTGGGCTTCTGTTTCGGCGCCGGCACGGTGCGTGCCGACCGCTCGTCCGGTAGCTATGGTCCGGCCCTGCCAGCGTCAAGCATCGAAAGAGTTCCGCAATGAACGAACCCGATCTCGCGGCCCAGGTCCGCTGCGCCGATCCCGACCGCTTCCTCGGCGCGATCTTCGCCCCGCCGCAATCGCGACGCTGGCTGTTCGTGCTCTACGCCTTCAATCATGAACTGGCCCGGGCGCGCGAAGTCGCGAGCCAGCCGCCGCTCGCGCTGATTCGCCTGCAATGGTGGCGCGAGGTCGTTGAAGGCGCCGATCGCGCCCATCCGCTCGCCGTGGAACTCCGTGCCGGGCTGGCCCAAGGCATCTTTTCCGATGCCGCCCTCACGGCGCTGATCGACGCGCGCGAGGCCGAAGCCGAACCGATTCCCGACCGCGCCGCCTTTCTCGACTACGCGCGCGGCACGGCGGGGGGGCTGGCGCGGATTGCCGGCACGGTGCTCGGCGTGACCGAGTCCGCCGAACTCGCGGCGCTGGAGGACCTCGGCACCGGCTATGGCATTGCCGGCATTCTCCGCGCCGCCCCCGCGCTTGAAGCCGCCGGCCGCGACCTGCTGCCGCAGGATGGCACCGACCCTGCGGCCTTGCGCGACGAGGCGGCCCGCCTGCTGCGCCGCCGCGCGCCGCGTGCCGGTTTGGCCGCCGCCCTGCCGGCGGTGCTCGCCCGGCGCGACCTGCGCCGCCCGACCGGTCCGGCGCCGCGCGGCCTCGCGGACCGGATTGCCGTTGTCATCGCCGGGCTGACCGGCCGCTGTTGAGCCGCACCCCTCGCCCCCGCGCGGCGCAGGTGATATGACGCCGCCATGACTGACACGACCGACCAGACCGAAGGGCCAAGCGGCCAGGTGCCCGTGACGATCGAGCAGGAGATGCGCCGCTCCTATCTCGATTACGCCATGTCCGTGATCGTCTCGCGCGCCCTGCCGGATGCGCGGGACGGGCTGAAGCCGGTGCATCGCCGAATCCTCTACGCGATGCAGGAGGCCGGCAACACGCCGGACAAGCCCTATCGCAAATCCGCCCGCATGGTCGGCGACGTGATGGGCAAATACCACCCGCACGGCGACGCCGCGATCTACGATGCCGCGGTCCGCATGGCCCAGGGCTTCTCGATGCGGGTGCCGCTGATCGACGGCCAGGGCAATTTCGGTTCGGTCGACGGCGATCCGCCGGCGGCGATGCGCTACACCGAGGCCCGCCTCGCCGATGCCGCGATGGCCCTGCTCGCCGACATCGACAAGGATACGGTCGATTTCCAGCCGACCTATGACGAGAGCGACAGCGAGCCCCGCGTCCTGCCCGCCGCGTTCCCCAACCTGCTGGTCAATGGCGGCAACGGCATCGCCGTGGGCATGGCGACCAACATTCCGCCGCACAATCCCGCCGAGATCATCGACGCGACGCTGCATCTCATCGCGCAGCCGGAGGCAACGCTTGATGACCTGATGCGAATCGTCCCCGGCCCGGATTTCCCGACCGGCGGCATCATTCTCGGCCGCTCCGGCATCCGCAGCGCCTTCGAGACCGGCCGCGGCGGAATCGTCGTGCGCGCGCGCACCAGCATCGAGGAAATCCGCAAGGACCGCATGGCGATCATCGTCAGCGAGCTGCCTTATCAGGTGAACAAGGCGACGCTGCTCGAACGCATCGCCGAACTCGTGCGGGCCAAGGAAATCGAGGGCATTGCCGACCTGCGCGACGAGAGCGACCGCGAGGGCATGCGCATGGTGATCGAGCTGAAGCGCGACGCCACGCCAGAGGTCGTGCTCAACCATCTCTACCGCTTCACCCAGATGCAGACCGGCTTCGGCATCAACATGCTCGCCCTCGATGGCGGCCGGCCGCGCCAGCTCGGCCTGCGCGATGCGCTGGATTGCTTCATCGCCTTCCGCGAGGACGTGATCCTGCGCCGCTCGCGCTTCGAGCTGAACAAGGCGCGCGACCGGGCGCATCTGCTGGTCGGGCTCGGCATCGCGGTGGCGAATATCGACGAGGTGATCGCCCTTATCCGCGCGGCGCCGGACGCGGCCTCCGCCCGGATCGCCCTGATGGCGCGGGACTGGCCGGCCGGCGATGTTCGCCCGCTGCTGGAACTGATCGACGATCACGGCAACCAGATCTCGGCGGATGGCACCGTGCGCCTGACCGAGGCGCAGGCCCGCGGTATCCTCGAACTGCGCCTGCAGCGCCTCACCGGGCTCGAACGCGAGAAGATCCAGTCCGAACTCGCCGAGGTCGGCCGCCGCATCGGCGAATTGCTCGAAATCATCGCCTCCCGCCCGCGCCGGCTTGAGGTGATGCGCGACGAACTGCTCGCCGTGCGCGCCCGCATCGCCGCCCCGCGCCTGACCAGCATCGAGGACAGCGTCGCCGACCAGGACGATGAAAGCCTGATCGAGCCGGGCCAGATGGTCGTCACGATGACGCGCGACGGCTTCATCAAGCGCACGCCGCTCGAAGCCTTCCGCGCCCAGAACCGCGGCGGTCGCGGCCGCGCCGCCGCCTCGATGCGCGGCGACGACGTGATCACCCGCAGCTTCAACGCCCATACCCACCAGTTCGTGCTGTTCTTCAGCCAGGGCGGCAAGGCGTTCCGCGAGAAGGTCTGGCGCCTGCCCGAATCGGCGCCGGCGGCGAAGGGCAGGGCGATCGTCAACATCCTGCCCGAGCTGAATGGCGATGCCGTCACCGCCGTGCTGCCGCTGCCGCAGGACGAAAGCCTGTGGAACGACCTGCACCTCGTCTTCGCCACCGCCTCGGGCAATGTGCGGCGCAACCGCCTCGCCGATTTCCGCAATGTCCGTTCCACCGGCCTGATCGCGATGAAGCTCGACGACGGTGACCGTCTGATCGGCGTCGCCACCTGCCGCGAGGGCGACGACGTATTCCTTGCCACGCGTCAGGCCCGCTGCATCCGCTTCCAGATCACCGATGACACGCTGCGCGTCTTCGCGGGCCGCGACTCCAGCGGCGTGCGCGGCATCCGCCTCGGCGCCGGCGACGAGGTGATCTCGCTCTCCGTGCTCCGCCATGTCGAGGCGAGCGTGGATGAACGCGCAGCCTATCTCAAATACGCCGCCGCCCAGCGCCGCGCCGGCGGCGAGGAGGGCGAGCTGGATGCTGTCGAGTCCGACGAGGCGGCGGCTGACATCCAGCTGACCCCCGAGCGGATCGCGGCCCTGCAATCGGCCGAGGAAATGATCCTCACCGTCACCACCGGCGGGTTCGGAAAACTCTCCTCGGCCTATGAATACCGCGTCACCGGCCGCGGCGGGCAGGGCATCGCCAATATCGCGCTCGCGGCGCGCAACGGCCGCGCGGTGGCCGCCAGCTTCCCCGTCCGGCCGGGGGACGACATCATGCTCGTCACCGACCAGGGCAAGCTGATCCGCGCCCCGGTGGACCAGGTGCGCATCACCGGCCGCCAGGCGATGGGCGTGACGCTTGTGCGGGTGGAAAAGGACGAACAGGTGACCAGCGTCTTCCCCGTCCTCGACGACGGCGGAGACGAAGCGGGGGAGGAACAGGATGGCTGATGGCGGTCTGATCGGTCTGTATCCGGGAACTTTCGATCCGATCACCAACGGGCATCTCGACATTATCGGCCGCGCCGCCCAGCTCTGCTCGAAGCTGGTCATCGGCGTGGCCCGCAATGCCGGCAAGGGGCCGCTGTTTCCCACCGCCGAGCGCGTCGAGATGGTCCGCGCCGAGATCGCGCCGATCGCCGAACGCACGGGCACCGAAATCGATGTGCAGGCGTTCGATTCGCTGCTGATCGCCTTTGCCCAGCAGGTCAGCGCACAAGTGATCGTGCGCGGGTTGCGCGCCGTCTCCGACTTCGATTACGAGTTCCAGATGGCCGGGATGAATGCACGACTCGACCAGCGGATCGAGACGATCTTCCTGATGGCAAGCGAGCGGCACCAGTTCATCTCGTCGCGTTTCGTCAAGGAGATCGCCCAGCTGGGCGGCGACATCTCGAGCTTCGTTCCGAAACTGACGTTGGAGAGGACCCTTCGCCGGGTTGGCAGACCATGATCATCAGACGCCGCACGCTTCTCGCCGCCGCCGCTTCCACCCCCCTTGCCGGAGTTTTCATGTCCGAATCCGCTTCCGCCGCCAGCACGTCGAACACCATTCACATGACGCTGCCCTTCGGCGTCGTCACGATCGAGCTGCGCCCCGACCTCGCGCCGAAAACCTGCGAGCAGATCCGCACGCTGACCGCGCGCGGCTTCTACAACGGCTGCGAATTCTTCCGCGTGATCGCCGGCTTCATGGCGCAGACCGGCGACCCCACCAACACCGGCACCGGCGGCAGCAACCTGCCCAACGTGCCCGCCGAGTTCACCGACAAGGCAAAGTTCCTCACCGGTTCGGTGGGCATGGCCCGCACCAGCGACCCGAACAGCGGGAACAGCCAGTTCTTCATCTGCTTCGCTCCCGCCGCCTGGCTTGACGGCCAGTACACCCTGTTCGGCCAGGTTACGGCGGGCATGGACTATGTGGACGAGATCAAGAAGGGCCAGGGCCAGAGCGGCCGGGTCACTGACCCGACCAAGATCATCAAGATGGAACTCGCCGCGTAATACCGGCAATCCGTCTCAGCCTCTTGACGAACCCCGCCGGAATTGGTCTTTCCGGCGGGCACATTGGTGAGAGCCCGTAGCTCAGTTGGTAGAGCACGAGACTTTTAATCTTGGGGTCCAGGGTTCGAATCCCTGCGGGCTCACCAGTAAGGCAATCACTTGGTCGCTAAAGAAGTCCCCTGCGCGGAAATTCGGGCAATATGCCCCGAACGGCCATAGCGCTGGGCAGATCTGATGGACGATCCGCGCGATCTTCTCCTCGATGGCTCCGGTGGTTGCGTCGATCTTCGGGCGCCGCGGCTTCGCTGCCAGAAGATCCCGTTCACTGAACAAGTAGAGCGTCAGCCAACGCAAGCCGTCGTAATGACTGTGGAAGAACCGCCCCTCCTGGTGGCTGTGCGCGGGATCCCCGGGTCGCCGAGCAACAAACCGACGAACGGCGCCGCGATGGCCTCTGGGTCGGAACTGTTGCGATGATGCCGACGGCGCCTCGCGCTTCAGTTCCAGCGACTATAGCGAGGACTTGGCGGCCAGCGGTGCGCAGCCTGCCCGCCGCGCCCTGAACTCGCTGGCGCGAATTGCGCGCACCGGATCGTGTCGCAACTTCCGATCATCGATCACGTCATCGCAGCCAGGCGCATTGCGGGCGCCGCGCTGGGGTAACAGGACCACAGATCGTTCTTGATGTGATTCGTGGGGCGCTAGAGCACTTTCCGATCCTTTTGGATCGGATGTAGTGCTCTATCATGCTGATAAATCGAGCATTTTTATCCGATCAGATGACTCCATCTGATCGGATGATGCTCTAGTCGGTGAAGCGGGCGGCGAAGCGTTCGGTCAATCTGATCGCCCGATCGCCTGCTCCCGGCGGCTGCACGTCGGCATCCTGGGAGATCGCTCCGCCGGCGAACCCGATCGCGACTGAAGAGCTGCAAACGGTTCCTCTCTCGAATTTCTCCGCGACGACGCTCTGTCCGCATCGGGCGCACTGCGCTGTCTCGTATAATTGCTTTGCCGCAGATCAACTTTCGCCGATTCAGAACCTCTGGGCGCACGCCTGCGTGAGAAATGCAGGTTAGTGAGTTTTGCCTTTGGCACATTCCGATCCTTCCTGTTCGGATGATGATCTGGCCGCAGCGCAACTGCTTAACGGCCCGTTGCGTTAATGATAACGGAACGTCATTCTTTCGATGCATGTCCATACGAATTTGATCGGCAATATGTATATAAAAATATCTAACAAAATCTATACTATTATCAATATCTGTATGCATAAAAATCGTGAAGCGCGACGGCGCCTAAAATCGTATCATTAGTATTATTTTTTAACGTTGACCTCCATCGATACATCCGTGATAGTTAATTTCGAGTTAGTGATTCGGTCTGCTCATTCCATTTTCGAGTTTTTCATTTTTAATGAGACAAAATGCTATGTTGTTTGAGAGTTCTTAACAATGAAGCAAACTAACAATTTAGAGATATGTCATCTATTGTTAGAATTGAGGTCTTCTCAGGCTGCTTCTGGCTACATTTATCAGAATGATTGTCATTTTGACCGTTCCGTCTCCGCGGTGCTCGGGCCCTGGGGTGGCTGCGCGCAGCGTTTCTTGATCGCGCGACGGTTCGCGCGGAGGTCAACTCCATCTTCACCCGCAAGATCTTGCGCCGGCCTGCTCCGGCGCGTGGCTGGGAGCAGGCGCATGCAGCTTTACAATTCGAATTAAAGGCCGGTCGAGTCAGGCTGGTCGTTGTCAATTTAGGCATGCATTTCCTTTAATTTAGTCAGGATAGAAAAATGTCAGGTTCGATTACTGTAAGCCCCGCGACGGGAAGTTACGGCGATGTTGTTTTGAGCGGAAATTACACAGATGTAGCAGCGTATGGTACGCCGCTTGTGGCCGTACTGGTTACGGCAAATGGTGATAATTATACCTACACACAAATTGGTGTCATTTATGACTATTCCGATCCCAACAATGGTGATGACGCGTCGAGGAATGGTAATAATGGAGATCCATTTACATTAACTGTTTCTCTGCCTACCGGAACGTATTCTGTATATACGTATTCTGACTTTTCGGATAGTTCTGGAGCAAGTATCAGTAAAGTTCCCATAAGCACCGGCAGTGCAGGCACGATCGTTTTTATTGATCCGTCTAAAGCTGACCAAGTCACAAGCTTGGTGACGTCTCTGTCAATTTCATCCGTAGGGTCGCTGGGCCCGACCGGCCCGGCGGGCGCGACGGGTGCCACCGGAGCCACGGGCGCGACGGGTGCCACAGGCGCGACGGGCGCGATGGGTGCCACCGGCGCCACGGGCGCGATGGGTGCCACCGGAGCCACCGGCGCAACGGGTGCCACGGGCGCAACGGGTGCCACGGGTGCCACAGGTGCCACGGGTGCCACAGGTGCCACGGGCGCAACGGGTGCCACCGGCGCGACGGGTGCCACGGGCGCAACGGGTGCGACGGGTGGAAATCCCTGCTTCGCAGAGGGGACGCGGATTGCGACTGTGCGGGGTGACGTGCCGGTAGAGGAGTTGGTCGCAGGCGATGTGGTCGTGCTGCACGACGGTGGAACGGCGCCGGTGGTGTGGCTCGGCTATCGCACGATCAACCTCGACCGCCACGCCAGACCCGAGGCGGTGCAGCCGATCGTGATCGACGCCGGCGCCATTGCCGACGGCATCCCGGTCCGCGACCTGATCGTCTCGCCGGATCACGCTTTCTACCTCGACGGCGTGCTCATCCCGGCAAAGGCGCTGGTTAACGGCGCGACGATCCGGCAGCTCCGGCGCAGCCAGGTCACCTACTTCCATGTCGAACTGCCGCAGCATGCCGTACTTCTGGCGGAAGACATGGCCGCGGAGAGCTACCTCGAGACCGGCAACCGCCCGGCCTTCGAGAATGGCGGTGACGCGATCATCCTGCATCCGGACTTCGCGCAGGCCCTGCGCGAGACCGGAAGCTGCGCGCCCTTCGCCGAGGAAGGCGCGATCGTGGAACGGGTCCGGGCACGCATCTTGGCCCGGGCCGGGATCGAGACCACGGACGATGCGGATCTCAAGATCCGGTATCGGGCCGATGGCGCGGCGGTGATCACCTCGCGCACGGCGATCCCGGGCTACCTAACCCCGGATCCGCGTGACCGCCGCGTGCTCGGTGTCAAGATCGGCGCGATGATGCTTGGCGACGAGCCGATCGCGCTCGATCACCCGGCATTGACCGAGGGCTGGCATGACGTCGAGACCGACGGCCGCTGGACTGGCGGTGCGGCGGTGGTGCCGGCCAGCCTGATCAACGGCCGCACGCTCACGATCACCGTGGTGGGCACGCTCGCCTACCCGGCCCACGGCGCAAACCGCAGCGTCGAAGCCGGCTGATGCCTGGGCAGCCCGGCGCCTGAGACCGGGCATCGACCGATACGCCGCCGAGGCGACCTGCCCCTTCTCCGGAAGGGAGGGTCGCCGAGGCGGCTTTTCGTTTCCTTATCGTCTGCATCAGGAGCGCCAGGTCGGGTACTCGGGGCCGGCCGGTTCCTGAACCGGGTGAACAAAGGCGGATGCTCGTGATCCGGCCTCGAAATCCGGTGGGTTCCGAGGTTGTTGAACGTTTTTGGAAAGCAATGAACGCGAGAGTATGGCGGAGGCCGGAGAGTGCGGCACTGTGTCGGTCTTGAGCCGCCCTGTGTCTGGCGGCGACTGAAATCGGATGCTTGCCTCGGGTCGATCGTCTGTGCCGGCAGCTAGAATGGCATTCATGGTGGCAAGGAACTTTCCGGCGGTGGCAATGATTGCGGCCTTACGGATTGTCCCGCTGCCTGGACGGCCGTCGCCGATCGATCATGGCCCCGAGCGCCCTCCGCTGTTGCGCGAGACGGGAGCCGGGCTGGCAAGCGCGTCGATCGACCTGACCACTCTCAGGCAACTGCGCAATGAGCATGAGGGCAACGCCTGGTGCGGCGTGGAGCCGTCGGTCTATGGCAACCAACCCTGCGTCCGCGGCGATAGGTTTGGTCTGCTTGATCGCCTCAGGGACGCCATTTTCCACAGCCCTGCGAGACCGCGGCATTGATGCTCATACCGCGCTGGCGACGAGGTTGATCAACCACTGCACCTCATCGGAAAGGTGCCCGCGCGGATGCCAGAGGAGGTAGTATTCGACGGCAGGAAAATCGATCGGCGACGGCACGACCGCCAATGGCAGATGCCGTGCATGGAATTCGGCAAAGCGGCGCGTCGTGGTGAATATGAGATCGGTCTTGAGCAGCAGTGGCGGAGCAAGGCTGAAATAGGGAACGAGAATCTGCACGTTCCGTTTCAGCCGCGCGCGCGTGAGATGCGATTCGATCGGACCGCGCTGGGTCGGAGAATAGGGCGTGGGCGCGAGGTGCGCGGCGGTCAGATAATCCGCCTCGCTAATCGTCCCTCCGGCACGAAAGCGCTGCGCGAGCGGGTGATCGGCGGCAAGGAGGCAGACGACCTCGTCGGAAAACAGCGTGCGGCGCTGAAGCCTTTTCGGCGGCTCGGGCCAGTTGCCGAGCACCAGGTCGAACGTGCCACTGGCGAGCGATTCCTCGTAGTCGGCGTCCGATGTCAGCGGATGGAGTTCGAGCCGGGCATGCGGGGCCGCCGCGCGGAACCGCTCGACGAGGCTCGGAACGAAGAGGATGTTCAGATAGTCGGGCGAGCCGATGCGGAAGCTGCGGATCGAGTGTTTGGGGTCGAAGGCGTCCCTCGCGATCGCGATCCGGCTGATTTCGTGGAGAGCGTTCGTCACCGGCTCAAGCAGGGCAAGGCCCCGCTCCGTCGGCACCATGCCGGACTTGGCGCGCACGAGGAGGGGATCTCCGGTGATGTCGCGCAGGCGGCGCAACGCGGCGCTGATCGCGGGTTGCGACTGGTTGAGCCTGACCGCCGTGCGGGTCACGCTGCCCTCGACGAGCAGCGTGTGCAGCACTCGCAGCAGATAGATGTCGACCGTGTCGCGATAGCCCGTCAAATGTTCCGCCGCCTCCGCTTCATCCGCCCAGCACCTCCAGCCCCGTGTGATGGGCGTGGAAATGTTCGGCGACGTCGATCCGTCGCGCCACCCAGACGTTCTCGTGCGCCGCGACATGATCGAGGAAGCGCGCCAGCGCCGCAAGCCGCCCGGGACGGCCCGCGAGGCGGCAATGCAGGCCCACGCTCATCATCGCCGGCCTGCCGCTTTCGCCCTCGCGGTAGAGCACGTCGAACGTGTCTCGCAGATAGGAGAGAAAATCGTCGCCGCTGGCAAAGCCGGACGTCGTCGAGAAGCGCATGTCGTTGGCGTCGAGCGTGTAGGGAATGACGAGATGCCGGCCGGCCGGGCCCCGCACCCAGTAGGGCAGGTCGTCGGCATAGCTGTCCGACGAATAGCGGAAGCAGTCCTGTTCCATGGTCAGTGCCCGCGTGTTCATCGAACACCGGCCGAGATAGAATCCTTGCGGCGCCTCGCCGGTCACCTCGCGATGCAGGCGGATCGCCGCCGCCAGATGAGCGGCCTCGACGTCGCGCGGGACCGAGCGGTAGTCGATCCATTTCAGGCCATGGCAGGCGATTTCCCAACCGGCCTCCCGCATCGCGGCGGCCTGTTCGCGGCCGCGGTCGAGCGCCGTGGCGACGCCGAATACCGTTGTCCTGATCCGCCGTTCGGCAAACAGCCGCCACAGGCGCCAGAAGCCCGCCCGTGCGCCGTATTCGTAGATCGACTCCATGTTCCAGTGCCGTTCGCCGGGCCAGGGCGCCGCGCCGGGAATTTCCGAGAGAAACGCTTCCGACGCGGCATCCCCGTGCAGGATGTTGTTCTCGCCGCCTTCTTCGTAGTTGACCACGAATTGCACGCAGATCAACGCGCCGCCCGGCCAGCGCGGGTCGGGACGGTCGCGGCCGTAGCCCTTCATGTCGCGGGGATAGCCTGTCATCGGACGCGGCTCCGGTGATGTGTCGATGGTGCGGCGGTCAGCGTAACAGGCGGGCGAGGGCTCTGGCGACCACTTCGGTGGCCTTGAAGAGATCGTCGAGCTTCAGCCGCTCGTCGGCGCGGTGGGCGTTCGCCTCCTCGATCGTGTGCGGCCCGGCGCCGAACAGCACGATGGGCACGCCGGCGGCGGCATAATGCCGGGCGTCGGTGTACAGCGGCACGCCCCTGGTTGTGATCGTCTCGCCCATGATGCGGGAGGCTTCCTCGCACAAGGCGGCGGAAAGCACCTCGGCGCCGGGCAACGGCGTGAGCGGCTCGGCCAGCAGGATGCGCCGGATCGTCGCCCGCGCGCCGGGAACGGTGGCCACCGCCGCGCCGATCAGCCGGCGCAGGCCGTCCTCCACGTCCTGCGGGTTTTCCTCCGGGATCATCCGCCGGTCGAGCCGGAAGGTCACGCGATCGGGCACCACGTTGGTGTTGATCCCGCCGCTGATCAGCCCCACCGTAAGCTGCGGGCTACCGATGCCGGCGATCCGCGACACCGTTGCGGACAGCGTCCCGCGCGTCGCATAGAGCGCGGAGAGCGCCGCGTTCGCCGCCTGCAACGCGTCGACGCCGGTGAACGGCATCGCCGCGTGGGCGGAGCGCCCGTCGACCTGGACTTCCAGATGCAGGCAGCCGTTGTGGGCGTTGACGACGGCATAGGAAAATCCTGCGGCGATCGCGAGGTCGGGCTGCGAGATCTTCTCGCGCAGCAGGATGCCGGGGCCGATGGCGCCGCCGGCCTCCTCGTCATAGGTCAGGTGCAGTTCGACCGCGCCATCGAGTTGCAGCCCGCTCTCGCGCAGGGCGAGCAGGGCGAAGGCGTAGGTCGCGAAATCGGATTTCGAAACCGCGACGCCGCGGCCATACATCCAGCCATCGACGATTTCGGCGCCATAGGGATCGCGCGTCCAGCCCTCGCCGGGCGGCACCACGTCGCCATGCGCGTTGAGCGCGATCACCTTGCCGCCCGGGCCGAAACGGTGGCGGACCACCAGGTTCACGGCACTGATCATGCCGTTGGCGTGGACTTCCGCCTCGGGCACCACATGGCGTTCGACCGTGAAGCCCAGCCCTTCCAGCAATTCTGCCGTCCGCGCCGCATGGGCGGCGCAATCGCCGGGCGGGTTGTCCGACGGCAGCCTGACCAGGTCGGCCAGAAACCTTGTCTCCGCCTCCCGCGCGCCGGAAAGGTAGCGGGAAATCGCATCGGGAACGGGCATCGTCTCGGTATCGGCCATGGTCAGTCCTTTATCGTTTGGGCATGGGAGGCGAACGGGGCGGGGTCGAAGTGGCGCAGCGTATCCGCGAGGATGCAGGCCGCAAGCCCCGCATCCTCTTCGGCGATCGCTTCGGCCGGGTTGTGGCTGATGCCGCCGCGGCAGCGCAGGAACAGCATGCCGATGGGGCAGAGCGACGCGATGGCCAGCCCGTCATGCCCAGCGCCGCTCGGCAGGTGGCGGACGCGAACGCCGGCGCGGGTGACGGCGGCATCGAGCAGCGCCATCAGCGCTGGAGCGCAGGGCGCCGCTTCTTCCTCGAAATTCTTCCGGCTGGACAGGGTGACGCCGCGCCGCGCGGCAATCTCCCGCCAGTGCATGAACAGGCGCGCGACGGCATCCCGCCGCACCGCGTCGGACGGGCTGCGGATGTCGAGGCTGAACCGCGCGGCCGAGGGGATGACGTTCACCGCGCCCGGCAGCGCCGTCATCTGGCCGACGGTCGCGACGAG
Source organism: Acidiphilium sp. JA12-A1 (assembly GCF_000724705.2). NCBI lineage: Bacteria > Pseudomonadati > Pseudomonadota > Alphaproteobacteria > Acetobacterales > Acidocellaceae > Acidiphilium > Acidiphilium sp. JA12-A1. The sequence continues at coordinate 73,883 of NZ_JFHO01000053.1, read as the reverse complement.
ATCGGCCGTCTCGCGCGCGATCCGCTCGGCCGCGAGCACCATTTCCGCGCCCGCGGCCAGCGCGTCGTGGCGCAGCGCCATCGGCACGGTGCCGGCATGGCCGGCCACGCCCGTCACCTCGATCACGTGCCGTTCGGCGCCGGCGATCGCGGTGACGATGCCGACCGGCAGACCCTCGGCCTCCAGTACCGGCCCTTGCTCGATATGCAACTCGAGATAGGCCAGAACGTCGCGCTCGTGCCGCGCCGCCGCGGCGATCCGGTCCGGCGAACCGCCAAACGCTTCGAGTGCCGCGCGCATGGTGATCCCCTCGGCGTCGGTTGCCGCGAGGGTCGCCGGATCGAGCGTGCCGGCGAAGGCGCGCGCGCCGGTCAGGGCGGCGGGAAAGCGCACGCCTTCCTCGTCGCCCAGCGCGAGGATTTCGATGGCGAAGGGGAGGGGCGTGTCATTCAGCCGCGCGACGGCCTCGATCGCGGCGACGATACCGAGCGGGCCATCATATTTCCCGGCATTGCGCACCGTATCGACATGGGAGCCCAGCAACAGCGCCGGCAGGCCGGGTGCCGTGCCCTCGCGCCGGCCGATCAGGTTGCCGACCTCGTCCTGCCTGACCGCGAGTCCTGCCTCGTGCATCCAGGCGCCGAGCGTCGCGAGAGCGTCGCGATGCGCGTCGGTCAGATAGAGGCGGGTCAGGGCGTCCGCCTCGCTCGAATGCCGGGCCAGGGCGTCCAGCCGCGCCATGATCCGGGCTCCGGCCTCGCCGCGCCAGGCGGGAAGTCTGGCGGCCGCGCTTGTCAAGCTGTCCATGTCCCTCACTCTCCGGCCTCTTGTGCGGTGACCAGTATCACCCGGATGTCGTTCACGTTCGTCAGGGTCGGGCCGGTCACCACCTGAGCGCCGATCCTCTCGAACAGCGTGTGTGCGTCATGGGCCGCCAGGATCGCGCCCGGGTCAAGACCGGCGGCACGGCTGGCCGCCAGCGTCCGTGGCCCGATGACCGCGCCCGCGACCGGCTCGGTCCCGTCGATCCCGTCGGAATCGGCGGCCAGCGCATGGATCCCCGGCTGTGCGTCGAGTTCCAGCGCGAGCGCGAGGAGGAATTCCACGTTGCGGCCGCCGCGCGCCGCACGCGGCGTGTCGGGCCCGATCGTCACCGTCGTCTCCCCGCCCGAGATCAGCGCGCAGGGCGCGGCGGCGGGCACGCCATGACGCGCGGCCTGCCTGGCGATGCCGGCCATGACGCGCGCGACCTCGCGTGCCTCGCCCTCGATCGAATCGCCGAGAATGACCGGCGTGACGCCGTGATGCCGGGCAACGTCCGCGGCGGCCTCGAGGGCGAGCCGAGGTGTCGCGATCAGATGCGCCGATTGGCCGGCGAGGCGGGGATCGTCCGGCCGGACACCGCCCTCGTCGCGGGCGAGATGGAGGCGGACAGCATCCGGCAGGTCCACCCGGTATCGCGCCAGGATCTCGCGCGCCATCGCCGCGGTCGTCGAATCCGGCAGCGTCGGCCCGCTCGCCACGATGGCGGGATCGTCGCCGGGCACATCGGAGATCACGAGCGTGACCAGCCGCGCCGGATGGGCGGCGAGGGCGAGGCGGCCGCCCTTCACGGCGGAGAGATGCCGGCGCACGCAGTTCATTTCCGCAATCGTCGCCCCGGAGGCGAGCATGGCACGGGTGATCGCCTGTTTGTCCGCCAGCGTCAGTCCGGCGGCGGGCCGGGTGAGCAGCGCGGAGCCGCCGCCCGACATCAGCGCCAGAACCAGGTCGTCGGGGCCGGCCGAGGCGGCCAGCCCGAGCATTCGTTCCGTGGCCGCCAGCCCGGCCTCGTCGGGCACCGGGTGCGCCGCTTCCACAACCTCGATCCGGGCGCAAGGCACCGCGTGGCCGTAGCGCGTGATGACGAGACCTTCGAGCGGAGCGGTCCATACCGCCTCCACCGCCGCCGCCATCGACGCCGCCGCCTTGCCGGCGCCGACGACGATGGTCCGGCCCGGCGGCGGCGGCGGCAGCCATGGGGGCAACACCCGAGCCGGGCGCGCCGCATCGATCGCCGCATCGAGCATCCCGCGCAGCAATCCGGTTGCCCCGACCGGATCGGACCGGAGCGTGGCCGATGCCGCGTCCATCAGCTCAACTCATGCGCGGCCAGACGTTCAAGGGCACGCACCAGGGCGGAATGGTCCCAGTCGCGACCACCGGCCGCGATGCATGCGTTGAACAGAGACTGGCATGACGCCGTGTTGGGCAGGCTGACGCCCAGCTGGCGCGCGCCGGACAGCGCGAGTTCGAGGTCCTTCTGGTGCAGGCCAATGCGGAAGCCGGGTTCGAAGGCCCGGTCGATCATGCGCTGGCCGTGCACCTCGAGCACGCGCGAGGAGGCGAAGCCGCCCATCAGGGCCTCGCGCACGCGCGCCGGATCGGCGCCGGCCTTCGCGGCGAAGACCAGCGCCTCGGCAACCGCCTCGATGGTGAGCGCGACGATGATCTGGTTGGCGACCTTCGCGGTCTGGCCGGCGCCGCAGGGGCCGACATGGGTGATGGTCCTGCCCATCAGCCGCAACAACGGCTCCGCGCGGGCGAAGCCATCATCGGTGCCGCCGGCCATGATGGTCAGGCTGGCCGATTTCGCGCCGACCTCGCCGCCGGAGACCGGCGCATCGACAAATGCGCAGCCCGCGGCCTCGATCCTTTGTGCGAACTCCCTCGTCGCGAGCGGAGAGATGGAGCTCATGTCGATCACCATCCGGCCGGCGGCGAGTCCGTCGGCGACACCGTCGGTGCCGAACAGGACCGCCTCGACATCGGGCGTGTCGGGCAGCATGAGGATGATGGCGTCCGCCTGGCGGGCAACATCGGCGGGGGATGCGCACGCGGTGGCTCCGGCGTCCAGAAGGCGAGGGGGCACGCCGCTGCGCGAATGGGCGAACAGCACATGCCCGGCCGCCGCGATGTGCCCGGCCATCGGCAGCCCCATGATTCCAAGCCCGATGAATCCGACCCTCATGCCGCGATCTCCGGTCCCGCGGTGGGGCGCGCCAGCGTGTCGCGCCAGCCGAGCCCGGCGCTCGTGCTGGCTGCCGGCCGGTACTCGCAGCCGATCCAGCCCTGGTAGCCGGCGTTATCCAGCATGGCGAAGATGCGACCATACCCGATTTCGCCGGTGCCCGGCTCGCCGCGACCGGGATTGTCGGCAACCTGCACATGCGCGATGCGGTCGCGGAAGCGGCGGAACGTGGCGACGAGCTCGCCGGCGGAGCGTTGCTGGTGATAGATGTCGTACTGGATGAAAATGTTGTCCGACCCGGTCTCCTCGATCAGCGTCGCGGCGTCCTCGACGCGCTGCAACCAGAAGCCGGGAATGTCGTGGCCGTTGACCGGCTCGATCAGGAGGCGGATGCGAGCCTTGCCGAGTTCGCGCGCCGCGCGACCCAGGTTCGCGACGAGTGTCCGCCGTATTCGCGCGGGATCGGCGCCCGCCGGCGGAATGCCGACGAGGCAGTTGACCTGAGGGCAACCGAGCGCCGTAGCATAATCGATCGCCTGCGCGACGCCGGCGTGGAATTCGTCGGCACGGTCGGGATCGCAGGCGATGCCGCGCTCGCCGGCGTCCCAGTTTCCGGCCGGAAGATTGTGCAGGACCTGGACGAGCCCGTTCCGCTTCAGCCGCGCGGCGATCTCGCCGGCCGGGAATGCGTAGGGGAAGAGGAACTCGACACCGCCGAACCCGTCCGCCGCCGCCGCGTCGAACCGGTCGAGAAACGCATGTTCCCCGTAGAGCATGGAAAGATTGGCACAGAATTTCGGCATGACGGGTCGGTTCCTCCTGTCAGTCCAGAAACGCGAGCGCGGTTGGCGCATCGTCCTTGTGTTCGGCAAGTTCGTCATGTTCCTGAATCGAATCGATTTCAGGGCCCATGGCGATATTCGTCACCCGTTCGAGCACGATCTCGACGACCACGGGCACGCGATGCGCCTTCATCATCGCCGCGGCGCGGATCAGGGCGGGCGCGATACCGTCGGGTTCGGTCACCCGCAGCGCCTTGCAGCCGAGACCTTCCGCGACGGCGACATGATCGACGCCGCTGGCCGCCGCCCGGCCCTGTTCCGGCGCGTTGATGTTCTCGAAGGCGAGATCGACGCAGTAATCCATCCCGAAGGCGCGCTGTGCCTGGCGGATCAGCCCGAGATACGCATTGTTCACGACGACGTGCAGGTAGGGAATGCTGAACTGCGCGCCGACCGCGAGTTCCTCGATGAGGAACTGGAAGTCATAGTCGCCGGAAAGCGCGACCACGGGCCGGTCCGGCTCCGCCACCGCGGCGCCGAGCGCCGCCGGGATGGTCCAGCCGAGCGGACCGGCCTGGCCGCAATTGATCCAGTTGCGCGCGCGGAAGACGTGCAGGAACTGCGCCGCCGCGATCTGCGACAGCCCGATCGTGCTGACATAGCGGGTTTCGCGCCCGAACGCCTTGTTCATTTCCTCGTAGACGCGCTGTGGCTTTATGGGTGCGGCATCGAAATGGGTTCGCCGCAGCATCGTGCGCTTGCGGGCGCGGCAGGCTTCTGACCACCCGCGCCTGTCGGGCAGAAGTCCTGCCGCGCGCCGCTCCGCCGCCAGGGAAAGGAACAGATCGAGAGCCGCGCCGGCATCCGACACGATGCCATAATCCGGCTCGAACACGCGGCCGATCTGCGTCGGCTCGATGTCGACGTGAACGAAGCGCCGCCCCCTGGTGTATGTCTCGATCGAGCCGGTGTGCCGGTTGGCCCAGCGATTGCCGATGCCGAGCACGAAATCGGATTCGAGGAAGGTCGCGTTGCCGTAGCGGTGGCTGGTCTGGAGCCCGACCATGCCGGCCATCAGCGGATGATCATCCGGGATCGCGCCCCAGCCCATCAGCGTCGGAATCACCGGCACCCCGGTCAGTTCCGCGAAGGCGACCAGCCGGTCGGCGGCATCGGCGTTGATGACGCCGCCACCGGCCACGATCAGCGGGCGTTCCGCGCTCTCCAGCATGTCGAGCGCGCGCTCGATCTGCGCCGCCGTCGCCGCGGGCCGGTAGACGGGCAGCGGCGCGTAGGTTTCCTCGTCGAATTCGATCTCGGCCATCTGCACGTCGATCGGCAGGTCGATCAGGACCGGCCCCGGCCGGCCGGAGCGCATGACATGGAACGCCTGCTGAAACACCCGCGGCACCAGGGCCGGCTCGCGCACCGTGACGGCCCATTTGGTCACCGGCTTCGCGATGCTCTCGATATCCACGGCCTGGAAATCCTCCTTGTGGAGGCGGGCGCGCGGCGCCTGGCCGGTGATGCAGAGAATCGGGATCGAATCCGCCAGGGCGGAATAGAGCCCGGTGATCATGTCGGTGCCCGCGGGGCCGGACGTGCCGACGCAGACGCCGATATTGCCCGGCTTCGCGCGGGTGAATCCCTCCGCCATGTGGCTGGCGCCCTCGACGTGCCGCGCCAGGACATGCCGTATCGCGTTCGATCCGCGCATCGCCGCGTAGAGCGGATTGATCGCCGCCCCCGGCACGCCGAACAGGGTGGTCGCGCCCTCCCGTTCCAATACGCGGATCGCGGCCTCGGCCGCCCGCATCCTGCTCATCCTGTGTTCCCCCTTGGGCCGTCGTGCCGGGCCCATTCGATCCGTTCCGTTCCATGCCGGACCGGCGCAACTGCGGCCGACCGCCTGATCGAAACTTGCCGAAGGGAGACAATACGTCCAATATATTGTTCAGAATGATTGATATTTATTTCATATGGATCGAACCGGCATGGAACTGCGGCATCTGCGCTATTTCGTCGCCGTCGCCGAGACGCTGAGTTTCACGGAAGCGGCCCGCCGGCTCGCGATATCGCAGCCGCCGCTCAGCCAGCAGATCCGCGACCTCGAACTCGAGATCGGCACGACGCTGATCGCCCGGTCGAGCCGGAACGTGTCGCTCACCCCCGCCGGCGCGGCCTTCCTGACCCGGGCGCGGCAGATCCTGGCGGAAGCCGTCCGCGCGCGCGACGAGGCGCGGGTCATCGGCGCGGGCCGGTCGGGCACGCTGGATATCGGCATGACCGGCGCGGTCCTGCTCGGCGGGCTCGGCGGCCTGGTGGCCGCGTTCCAGATTTTCGCGCCGGGCGTGCAGGTGCGCCTGCACGAGATGCCACCCGGCGAGCAGGAGGCGGCGCTCGGCGCCGGGCGGCTCGATCTCTGCTTCCTGCGCACACCCGGCGCGGACCCGGCTCTCCTTGCCGAGCCGGCCTGGCACGAAGGCGTCAGCGCGGTGCTTCCCCGCGATCATCCCCTGGCTGTCCGGCGCCGCCTCGCCCTGGCGGACCTGCGCGACGAGCCCTTCGTGTTCTTCCGCCGCGCGGATTCGCGCTTCGCCGATCATCTCTGGACATGCTGCATCGAGGCCGGCTTCGCCCCGCGCATCGTGCAGGAGGTGGTCGAGGCTCATGCCGTGATGGCGCTGGTTGCGGACGGGTTCGGCATCGCGCTGCTGCCCGACTCCGCCCGCCGCCTCGCGCCGTCCGGTCTCGGCTTCCGCCCGCTCGCCGGCAATCCGGCGCGGGCCGATGTCAGCCTCGTCTACCCGCGGGAGCATTCCGCCGTGGTCGGCGAGTTTATCGGCTTCGCCCGGACCCGCCTCGGGCGCGGCGCGGGCAGCGGCGGGCCGGGATCATAAGCGCGCGCTTATATGTGTCATTTAAACTGCGACCCGCCCGTGCGATGGATTAGTCTGTTTCGTCGGAGCTGAAACGGGACGGGCCGCAAGGACCATGACACAACAGAAAATTCGCTTTCATTTCCGTGGCGGGATCGTCGCGGTCGGCGACCTGCCGATCACGACCACGGTTCTCGGCTGGCTGCGGGAGAGCGCGGGGCAATGCGGCACCAAGGAAGGCTGCGCCGAGGGGGATTGCGGGGCCTGCACGGTCATCGTCGCCGAGCTGGCGGAGGCCGCGCCGCCTGCCGGCGCCGTCCGCGTCGGCGGGCTCGATCTGCGGCCGGTCAATGCGTGCATCCGTTTCCTGCCGACGCTGCATGGCAAGGCGCTGCTGACGGTGGAGGATCTGCGTCCTCTGGCCGGCGGCGCGCTGCATCCGGTGCAGCAGGCGCTGGTCGACTGCCACGCCTCTCAATGCGGCTTCTGCACGCCGGGTTTCGCGATGTCGCTCCTCGCGCTGTATCTCGATCATCAGGGAGCCACGCCGCCGAATCGGCAGGCCATCGCCGACCGGCTGGCCGGCAACCTCTGCCGCTGCACCGGCTATCGGCCGATCCTCGATGCCGCCGAGCGGATGTTCACGCTTCCTCCGGTCGCGTTCGACGCGGCGCCGGTGGAAGCCTCCCTGCGCAGGATCGCGGCGGAAACGCCGCCGGCGTTCAGCTACGAGGCGGCCGATCCCGCCCTCGCGGGGGACGGCGTCCCCCGGTTCAACCGCTTTCACGCGCCGCGCACCGCCGAACGCCTGGCCGCGCTCTGCGCTGAAAAACCCGCGGCGCGCATCCTGGGCGGCGCCACCGATATCGGCCTGTGGGTGAACAAGCAGTTCCGCGACGTGGGCGATCTGATTTCGGTCAACGACGTCGCCGAACTGCGCGTAATCGAGGCGACGCCGGAGGGGCTGACCATCGGCGCCGCCGTACCGCTCGAGGATGCCTGGAACGCGCTCGTCGCCCTGGTGCCGGAATGTCGTGAAATGGCGCTGCGCTTTGCCGGGCCGCCGGTGCGCCATGCCGGCACGATGGGCGGCAACGTCGCCAATGGTTCGCCGATCGGCGATGCGCCGCCGGTGCTCATGGCGCTTGGCGCGACACTGGTCCTGCAACAGGGCGGGACGATCCGGCGTCTGCCGATCGACGCATTCTATCTCGATTACATGAAAACCGCCCGCGCACCTGGCGAGTTCCTGCGCGCGATCGAGATTCCCCGTCCCGATCCGGCGACGCGGTTCCGCGCCTACAAGATCTCGAAGCGCCATGACTGCGACATCTCGACCCTCAGCCTCGGCGCGGCGGTCACGCTGCGGGACGGCGCCGTGCGGGACGTCCGCCTCGCATTCGGCGGCATGGCCGCGACCGTGCGCCGCGCCGCGGCGGCGGAAGCCGCGCTGCGCGGCCAGCCCTGGAACGAGGCGACGATCGCGGCGGCGATGAACGCCCTCGGGGCCGATTTCACGCCCCTGACCGATTTGCGGGCGAGTGCCGATTACCGGATGCGCGTGGCGCGCAACCTGCTGCGGCGGCTCCATCTCGAACTGACGGCGTCCGCGGCTGGACCGGCGCTGCGCACGCGCGCCGTCCCGTCCGGCATGATGGCAGGTGCCGCATGAACGAGCAGAGCCGCCCTGGGTCAGCCACATCCCGTGCCACGAAGCCCGGCCTTGCCGGTTTCGCGGCGGGTGTCAGGGTTGCCTGGTCGGAAGCGGACGAGGCGGCGCTGGCCGCCGGCAGCCGCGTCGGTGTGGGTGTCCCGCACGAATCAGCGCATCTGCACGTTTCCGGCGCCGCGGCGTATGTCGACGATGTGCCGGAACGCGCGGGAACCCTGCACGCCGCGCTCGGCCTCTCTCCGGTCGCGGCGGGAACGCTGCTCGGCATCGACACGGCGCTTCTGCGCGCGCAGCCCGGCGTCGTCGATGTCATCATCGCGTCCGACATTCCCGGCGCGAACGAATGCGGCCCCGTCGTGCATGACGATCCGATCCTCGCCGAGGGCGCCGTGCGCTATCTTGGCCAGCCGGTCTTCATCGTCGTCGCCACCGCGCGCGATCTCGCGCGCCGGGCCGCGGCAAAGGCGCGCGACGCCGTGCGGGTCGAGCCGGCGGAGCCGGTCCTCGATTCCCGTGCCGCCCATGAAGCGGGCCGCCACCTGCGCGCGCCGATGGAACTCGTCCGCGAGTCGGAGCCGGGCGCCTGCCGCCGGGCCATCGCGGCGGCGCCGCACCGGCTCGCCGGGCGGTTCAGCCTCGGCGGCCAGGAGCAATTCTATCTCGAAGGCCAGATCACCTATGCGATCCCGACCGAGAATGACGGGATGCACGTGCTGTGCTCGACGCAGCATCCGAGCGAGATGCAGCATCTCGTCGCCCATGCGCTCGGCTGGCGCAGCCATCAGGTGCTGGTCGAATGCCGGCGCATGGGCGGCGGGTTCGGCGGCAAGGAATCGCAGTCGGGGCTGTTCGCCTGCGCGGCCTCGATCGCCGCTTCACGGCTCGGCCGGCCGGTGAAGCTGCGCCTCGACCGCGACGATGATTTCCTGATCACCGGCCGCCGCCACGGATTCGAATACGATTATGAGGTCGGCTTCGACGACAACGGCCGGATCGCGGGTCTCGTGATCACCATGATCGCCAATGCCGGCCACTCGACCGACCTGTCGATGGCCGTGCTCACCCGCGCGCTCTGCCATGCGGACAATGCCTATTTCCTGCCCGAAGTCGCGCTGACCGGCCATCTCGCCCGGACCGACACGCAGAGCAACACCGCCTTCCGCGGCTTCGGCGGCCCGCAGGGCGCGCTGGTCACCGAGATCATCCTCGACTCGATCGCCCGCCGCCTCGGCCGCGACGCGCTCGAGATCCGGTGCGCGAATTTCTATGGTCGCGGCGCGCGCGACGTGACGCCATACGGACAGACGGTCGAAGACAACGTGATTGCCGAGATCGTGGAACAGCTCGTCCGGAGCAGCGCCTATCACGAGCGCCGCGCCGCGGTCGCGGCCTTCAACGCGACCAGTCCGGTGCTGAAGAAGGGGCTTGCGCTGACGCCGGTGAAATTCGGCATTTCCTTCAACGTGCCGCATCTGAACCAGGCCGGCGCGCTGGTGCATGTCTATGCCGACGGCAGCGTGCTGGTGAATCACGGCGGCACCGAGATGGGGCAGGGGCTCAACACCAAGGTCGCGCAGATCGTCGCGGATGCGCTGGGGATCGGCTTCGACCAGGTGCGCTGCACGGCGACGGACACGTCGAAGGTCGCGAACACCTCCGCCACCGCCGCCTCCACCGGGGCGGATCTGAACGGCATGGCGGCGCTCGACGCGGCGCTCGCGATCCGCGGGCGGCTCGCCGCGTTCGCCGCGGAGCGTTTTGAAACCGGAATCGAAAGCATCCGCTTTTCAAATGGTCTCGTGCGGATCGGCGGCACATCGATCAGCTTCGCCGATCTCGTCCGCATGGCCTACGAAGCGCGCGTGCAACTCTGGAGCGACGGCTTCTACGCCACGCCGAAGATCAACTGGTCGCCACAGACGATGCGTGGCCGGCCGTTCTACTATTTCGCGTACGGTGCCGCGGTATCCGAGGTCGTGATCGACACGCTGAGCGGCGAATTCACGGCACTGCGCACCGACATTCTGCACGATGCCGGGCGGTCGCTGAACCCCGCCATCGATATCGGCCAGATCGAGGGCGGCTTCGTGCAGAGCATGGGCTGGCTGACATCGGAAGAACTGGTCTGGCATCCGAAGACCGGCATGCTGCTGACCCATGCGCCAAGCACCTACAAGATCCCCACCGCGAACGACGTGCCCGCGGTGCTGAACACGACCCTGTTCGACAGCCCCAACCGGGAACCGAGCATCCACCGTTCGAAGGCGGTCGGCGAACCGCCGATGCTGCTGGCCTTCTCGGTGCTGCTCGCGATCCGCGACGCGATCTCGGCCGCCGGCGGCCACCGCGTCGATCCGCCGCTGCGCGCACCGGCGACGCCGGAGGCGATCCTCGACGCGCTCGATGTCGTCCGCGCCGGCGGTGACGCACCGTGAGTACCGTTGCACAACCTCCACGCGGCGTGATCGTCGAGCTGCGGCGCGTTCGTGGCTCGGCGCCCCGCGAGCAGGGCACGCGCATGATGGTGACGGCGCACGCGACCGACGGCACGATCGGTGGCGGCGCCCTGGAACACGCGGCGATCGCGCGCGCCCGCGCGTTGCTCGGCGAATGGATCGCCCATCCCGATCTTGCCCGCGAAATGCACGAGCTTCACGCGCTCGGCCCGCAGCTTGGCCAGTGCTGCGGAGGCTCCGTCACCCTCGCCTATGCGCCGTCGGACTCGGGAAAGCTCGAAGCCCCGCCGCCCATGTTTCATCTGCAACTGCACGGGGCCGGTCATGTCGGCCGTGCCGTGGTCGCGGTTCTCGCGACTCTCGGCTGCACGATCGACTGGATCGACTCCCGCCTCGACGCATTTCCCGCCAGCCTCCCCGGCGGCAAGGCACAACTCGCCTGCCGCAGGCTGGCCGATCCGGTCGCCGCCATCGCGGATGCGCCGCCGGGTGCCGCGTTCCTGATCATGACCCATGCCCACCCGCTGGACGCGGCACTGTGCGCCGCGGTCATGCGGCGCGGCGATTTCGGCTATCTCGGCCTGATCGGTTCGGAAACCAAGCGCGCGCGCTTCACCCGCCAGTGGCGCCGGCAGGACATCCCGCCCGCGGCGATCGCGCGCCTGTGCTGCCCGATCGGGATTCCCGCGATCCAGGGCAAGCAGCCGGAACTCATCGCTCTCGCCGTCGCCGCGGAACTGGCATCGCGGTTTCCGGCGCGGCACATGCGCCAGCTTCCGCGCATCCCGATCGATCTCGACGCCGAGTGCAGCGCCTGTCGTGCCTCGGCGCGCTGCGCCGGATCATAAGCGGGGAATTATATCGACAATTTCGGATCGCGGGCGCGGCAGCGGGCTGCCACCATCGCCCGCGCATGAGAGGAAACGGACCGGATCGATGACTGACCTGACCACGCATGTTCTAGACACTGCCCACGGCATTCCGGCGGCCGGTGTGCGTATCCGCCTGTTCGCTGCCGGAGCGGCCGGAGGGCCCCTGGCCGAAGCCGAGACGGATGCTAACGGCCGCGCGAAGATTGTGCCCGCGAACGGCGTGGCCTTCGATTCCGGCAGCTATGACCTCGTGTTTTCCGTCGGCGCCTATTTCGGCGCGAAGGGCGCGGCCGAGCCGGCACCCCGCTTTCTGGACGATGTCGTGATCCGCTTCGGTCTCCGCGCCGGGGCCGCGCACCTTCATGTCCCGCTGCTGATCTCGCCGTTCGGCTACACGACCTATCGGGGACAATGACGACAATGACGGCCTATATGGCGCAATGGGCGATGGCCCTGCTGATCTGGCTCCACGTGATCGCGGCGATCGCCTGGATCGGCGAATCCTTCTACTTCGTCATGCTCGACAATGGGCTGAAGTCACCGGCCGAGGCCGAGGCCCGCGAACGCGGCGTGTTCGGCGAGATGTGGTCGGTCCATGGCGGCGGGTTCTACCACGCGCAGAAATATCTCGTCTCGCCCGCGCGCATGCCCGAAGACCTGCACTGGTCGAAGTGGAAATCCTACACGACCTGGCTGTCCGGCTTCGCGCTGTTCACGGTGATGTATCTGCTCCAGCCCGGCATCTATCTGCTCGATCCCTCGGTGGCGCGGATCGCGCCGGGCCTCGGCGTGGCGGCGGCGCTCGGCTTCCTGCTCGTCGGCTGGGTTGTCTATGATGTCCTGTGCCGCGCCTTCGGCGACCGGGATCTGCGGCTCGGCGTCGCCATCGCGGTCTATGTCGGCGCCGCCGCCTTCATCTCGACGCATCTGTTCGCGCCCCAGGCCGCCTTCCTGATCATCGGCGCCATGCTTGGCACGATCATGACGGCGAATGTCTTCTTCTGGATCATCCCGGGCCAGAGGAAGATGGTCGCGGCGCTCGCCCGCGGCGAAACGCCCGACCCGCTGCCCGGCAAGCGCGGCAAGCAGCGTTCGGTGCACAACACCTATTTCACGCTGCCGGTCGTCTTCGCCATGCTCAGCAGCCATTTCGGCATGCTGTTCAGCCATCCGGCCAGCTGGATCTATCTCTGGCTGGTCATGGTGGCGGGCGCGCTCATTCGCCAGTTCTTCGTGCTCTGGCACAAGGGGCAGCGCAATTTCGCCCTGCCGGTCGCCGGCGCGGTGCTGATCGTCCTGGTGATCGTCGCCGTGGCGCCGGGCGCGATGTCGACCGGCGCGTCGGCCGAAGCCGCGGGAGTGCAGGGCAATGTAACCGTCGCCCGGATCGAGCCGATCATCCATGAGCGTTGCGCGGCCTGTCATTCCGCCCATCCGACGCTGATGGCCAGCGCCCCGAACGGCATCATGTTCGACACGGCGGCCGAGATCCGCTCCAGGGCGTCGCTGATCGAACAGCAGGCGGTGAGCGCGAAGTCGATGCCGCCCGGCAACGTCACGCACATCACCAGGCGGGAGCGAGAGGAAATCGCCGCCTGGGTGAGGGGAGGTGCCAAATGAGCGCCGACGGCCCCGACATCGCCACCCTGAACGCCATGGCGCGCGAGGATTTCGTCGCAGCACTCGGCGATATCTACGAGCATGCCGCGTGGGTCGCCGAGGCGGCCGCGCCGCTGCGCCCCTTCGGCGACCGTGATGCCTTGGCCGCCGCGATGGCCCGCATCGTCCGCGATGCCGATCCCGCGCTGCAGACGGCACTCCTGCGAGCCCATCCCGAGCTCGGCCATCGTGGCCCGCTGGCCCCGGAGTCGGCGGACGAGCAGCGGGCGCAGGGCATCGACCGGCTCGCCGCCGGCGAGGCGGCGCGCCTCGCCGCGCTGAACGCCGCCTATCGGGAACGCTTCGGCTTTCCCTTCATCATCGCCGTGCGCGGCCAGCGCGACATGGCGGCGATCATGACGGCGCTGGAACGGCGCCTCGCCGGCACGCCCGATGACGAGCGCCGGATCGCGCTGGCGGAGGTGTGCAGGATCGCCGGCTTCCGCCTCGCCCGTCGCGTCGCCGCGCCGGCCGACTCCGCGACCGCCTTTTCAGAGTAATAGAAACCGGACCCAAACCGGAACCCACAGGAGGACGTCATGACAAACCAGGCCCAGAAAGCGGGCGATACGAAATCGGGCTTCTCGGTCGAATCCAAGGGCATCGCCCAGGTCACTCCGGAGGAAGCCTATGGCAAGCCCTCGCATCTCTTCGGACTCTGGATGGCGGTGAACGTCGAATTCGCCACCATCACCACCGGGGCGATCGCAACCGGCGTATTCGGCCTCTCGGTGCCCGACGCGGTCGTGGCGATCGTCGGCGCCAACATTCTGGGTTGCCTGCTGCTCGGCCTCTTCTCGACCTATGGCGTCGATTACGGCCTGCCGATGATGATCCTGTGCGAACGCTGGTTCGGGCGGTTCGGCAACCGGGTCCTTTCGTTCCTCAACTTTCTCAACGGCTTTTCATGGTTCGCGATCAACACCGTGATCGGCGCCTATTTCGTCCATCGCGTGCTCGGCGCCAGCCTGGTCGTCGGCATCGTCGGCCTCACGATCATCCAGGTGCTGATCGCGATCGTCGGGCATGACTTCATCATCAAGGCGGAAAAGGTCTTCTTCTGGTTCCTTGGCGCCGTCTTCGCGATCCTGACGGCGCTGACCCTCGCCCATATCCCGCATCTGCCGGTCGCCGATCCGAAGAAGCTCGCGGAAGTGGGAGGTCGTTCCGGCGCGATCCTGCTCACCGTCTCGATCATGCTCTCGTGGCTGGGCGGCTGGATCCTGTATTCGGGCGACTATTCGCGCTACATGTGCTACCGGCACAACCGCGAGGCGATCAAGCGCGGCGTCTTCTGGAACGCCTTCCTCGGCTGCTTCATCTCGTCGACCTGGCTCGAGGTGGTCGGAGCGGTCATCGGCGGCACCGTCGCGCTGAACAGCCCGGCCGACCTGTTCTCGTCCTGGCTGCCCGGCTGGTTCCGCGTTCCGCTGATCGTCGCCATCGTCATCGGCACGATCAGCCCGAACGTGCTGAACATATATTCCGCCAGCCTTTCCGCCCTCGCTTCGGGAATCCGCATGAAGCAATGGCAGGCGGCCCTGCTGACGGGCGGCGTCGGACTGATCATCTCGCTGCTCGCCTACCAGCATTTCTACAAGAACTACGAACTCCTGCTCTTCTTCCTCGGCTACGTGATCTTCCCGCGCTTCCCGGTGATGGCGATCGGCCATCTCCGCCCGCGCGTCTCGCGCTTCGCGTCGATCGACGTTACGACGGTCGGCTTCCTCTCCTGGCTCGCCGGTGTCGTCTGCAGCGTGCCGTTCTGGAACCAGTATCCGGTCTTCGTCGGCGCCTTCGCGGCCGTTCATCCGGAATTCGGCGACATTTCCTTCTTCATCGGCGCGTTCGTCGCCGCGATCGTCTATCTCCTCGCCACCATCCCGCGCACGGCGCCGATCCCGGCGGGTGCTGTGCCCAGCGCGTAAGGACGCCGCATGATGATCCCGCCCAGCCCCGGCCGTCTCGCCATCCGCGCTCAGCTGCTCGGCTACGACGGCAATCCCTTCGTGTCGGATCCCGCGGACTGCGTGCGGCATGAGAGCGACGGGCTGATCCTCGTCGCGGACGGGCGGATCTCCCATGTCGGTCCCTACGTCGCCGATCTCGTGCCCGAGGGCGTCGAACTGCATGAGTATCGTGATGCGCTGCTGATGCCGGGCTTCATCGACGCCCATGTCCATTACGCGCAGACGCCGATGATCGGCGCCTATGGCAAGCAGCTGCTCGACTGGCTGGAGACCTATGTCTTTCCCATCGAGCAGCGCTATGCCGATCCCGATTTTGCCCGCGCCATGGCCCGGCTCTTCTTCGCGCAGGAACTTGCCGCCGGCGTGACCACCACGCTGTCCTACTGCACGGTTCATCCCGGCTCGGTCGACGCCTATTTCGAGGAAGCGGCAAGGCTCGGCCTGCGCGCCGGCGCCGGCAAGGTCCTGATGGACCGCAACGCGCCCGAGCCGCTGCGCGACACCGTACAGCGCGGGTACGACGACTCCAGGCGCCTGATCGACCGCTGGCATGGCCGCGGCCGGCTGTTCTACGCCGTCACCCCGCGTTTCGCGCCGACCAGCACGCCGGCCCAGCTTGAGGCGGCCGGCGCGCTGTTCGCCGAGACCGACGGCGTGTGCATGCAGACCCACCTCTCCGAAAACCTCGCGGAGCTTGATTGGGTGCGCGCCCTGTTCCCCGATGCCCTGGACTACCTCGATGTCTATGATCGCGCGGGGCTGGTGGGTCCGCGCAGCCTGTTCGGCCATGCCATCCATCTTTCACCCCGCGAATGGGACCGTCTCGCCGGGGCGGGCGCCGCCGTCGTTCACTGCCCCACCTCGAACCTGTTCCTCGGCTCCGGCCTGTTCGACCTGCGCCGGGCGCTGATCGCCGGCAATCCGGTCCGCACCGCGCTGGGGTCGGATATCGGCGCCGGAACCAGCTTCTCGCCGCTCGCAACGCTGAACGAGGCATACAAGGTCGCGGCCCTGCGGGGCGAGGCGCTCTCCGCCCACCGGGCCTTCTACCTCGCGACCCTCGGCTCGGCGCGAGCCCTGTACATGGACGACCGGATCGGTCGCCTCGCGCCGGGGTACGAAGCCGATTTCGCGGTGCTCGACCTCGCGGCCACGCCCCTCCTGCGCGAGCGCCTGCGTTTCGCCGACACGCTGGAGGAGGCGCTGTTCGTGCTGATGACGCTGGGCGGTGCGGGATGCGTTCGGGCAACCTACGCGGCGGGCCGCCTCGTGCACGACCGCACCCGGCCCGATGCGTCAGCTCAGGCGGGCGAGGGCTGTTGCGACACCGTCGCCGTAGGCCGGATCGGCGCGACGGCAATTGGCGACGTGCCGCTCCTGGATGTGCCGCGAGGCATCGCCGAGCGCGCGGGCGGTGTTGTCGAATAGAGCCTGCCGTTGCGTTGGCGTCATCAGGCGGAACAGGTTGCCCGGCTGTTCCCAGTGATCGTCGTCGGCGCGATGATCGTGATGTGCTGCGTCCCCCTCCAACGGGACATGCGGTTCGGCATGAGCCGGCTGATCGTCCCAGATGCGGCCGGTATTGGGATGATAGCTGACGATGCCGCCAAGATTGCCGTCGGTACGCATCGCGCCATCGCGGTGATAACTGCGGAACGGGCAGCGCGGCGCATTGACCGGAATCTGGTTGAAGTTGACCCCGAGCCGGTAGCGCTGCGCGTCGCCATACGAGAACAGGCGCGCCTGCAGCATGCGGTCGGGTGAAAACGAGATTCCGGGCACGATGTTGGCGGGCGAGAAGGCGGCCTGTTCAACCTCGGCGAAGTAATTGTCGGGCGCGCGGTCGAGTTCCAGCACTCCCACCTCGATCAGCGGGTATTCGGCTTTTGGCCAGACCTTGGTCAGATCGAACGGATTGTGGCGATGAACCTTCGCTTGCGCCTCGGTCATGACCTGGATCATCAGCGTCCAGCGCGGGAGGTTTCCGGCCTCGATCGCGGCAAGCAGGTCGCGGCCGTGGCTTTCCCGGTCGCGCGCGACGACCGCCTCCGCCTCGGCATCGGTGAGATTGGCGATGCCCTGCTGGCTGCGGAAATGGAATTTCACCCAGACACGCTCATTCGCGGCGTTGATCATCGAGAAGGTATGGCTGCCGAATCCGTGCATGTGGCGGAAGCTTTTCGGAATGCCGCGCTCCGACATCACGATGGTCACCTGGTGGAGCGCCTCCGGCAGAAGGGTCCAGAAGTCCCAATTGTTGTCGGCGCTGCGCAGTCCGGTGCGCGGGTCGCGCTTGATCGCGTGGTTGAGATCGGGAAACCGTAACGGATCGCGAAAGAAGAACACCGGCGTGTTGTTGCCGACGATGTCCCAATTGCCTTCTTCGGTGTAGAACTTCACCGAGAAGCCGCGGATGTCGCGTTCCGCATCCGCCGCGCCGCGCTCACCGGCGACCGACGAGAATCTGACAAAGATATCGGTCCTCTTGCCGATATCGGAAAAGATCTTCGCCTTGGTATAACGTGTGATATCCTGCGTGACGGTGAAGCTCCCGTAGGCGCCCCATCCTTTCGCGTGCATCCGCCGCTCGGGAATCACTTCGCGATCGAAATGGGCAAGTTTCTCGATCAGCCAGATATCCTGCAGCAGCACCGGGCCGCGCGGGCCTGCCGTCATCACGTTGGTATTCTCCGCGACCGGCGCGCCGGTCGCGTTGGTGAAGGGGGTGTCGGTCATGGCAAACTCCTCGGGAGGCCTTCAGGGGCGGTGTTCTTGGGTCAGGCTTTCCATGCGGAACCGCGGATCACCGAGCAGAAATTGCCGCGGTGGAAATGCGCATCCTTGTCGGCGAGTACATCGGCCTTGACGTTGCCGAAGGTGGTGTCGGGCTTGTGGCGGATACCGTTGTAGAATGCGTCGATGATGTCTTCCTTGAAATGCTCAGTGCGGGGATAGGCGCGCACCACGGCTTCGCGCTCGGCATCGGCATAGTCGTCATAGGCGAGACCGAGCACGTCCATCTCCACGCCGGCGGTAACCAGGGCCACCAGCGGATGCATGTGCCGGGGAATGCCGGGCGTGGTGTGCAACGCGATCGCGGTCCAGACCGTATAGACGTCGGCCTCGGCAATGCCGCGGCTCAGCAGGAACGCTTTCGCGACATTGGCGCCGTCCACCTCGAAGCGCTCGTGATGCGAACTGTGGCTCGGCATCAGCCCCATGTCGTGGAACATCGCGCCGGCATAGAGCAGTTCGGCATCATATTTCAGCCCCCGCCGGGTCCCGGCAAGCGCGGCCCAGTAATAAACCCGTGTGGAATGATTGAAGAGAAGAGGCGTCTCCGTATCGCGCACCAGCTCCGTTATCGCATTGGCCAGGGGCGTATCGGGGATACCGATCCCGTTTACTGTGGTTTTCATCGTGATTTCCTTGACTTGACGGCAAGGAGATCATAACCGAGGCGCTGGATGTCCTCTATCGGCGTAACACGTCGAATCCAGACAAAATCCGTGCGGAAAGGCCGTGGCGATGAATGATCGTGGAATAAGGACGATCCTGGTGCTGGCGATGCCGGGCGTGCAGTTGCTCGACGTCTCCGGACCGCTCGACGTCTTCGCGGAGGCAAGCGCCCAGGCCGGGCGGACAGCGTATCGGCTGGAGATCGCCGGGATCGCGCCGGGCCCCATCGTCAGTTCATCGGGCGCGCGCCTGATGCCGGACCGCATCGTCGGCGACGGCATGACAGGCGGCAAGATCGACACGCTGCTGGTCGCGGGCTGTCCCAAAATGCCCGACACGGCGCCGCCGCAGCCGGTGCTGGACTGGCTGCGGCGGGAAGCGCGGCGGGCGCGGCGCTACGGGTCGGTCTGCAGCGGCGCCTTTCTGCTTGCCCAGGCCGGCCTGCTCGACGGCAAGCGGGCAACCACGCATTGGGCGGTGGCGGCGCGGCTCGCGGCGGCGTTCCCCGCAGTCACGCTGGAGACCGACGCGATCCATGTGCGCGACGGCAAGCTGCGCACCGCCGCCGGCGTCACCGCCGGGCTCGATCTCGCCCTCGCTCTGGTCGAGGAGGATCTCGGCCGCGAGATCGCCAAGCGGGTCGCCGCGCAACTGGTGATGTTCTTCAAGCGGCCGGGCGGGCAGTTGCAGTTCAGCCGCAGCGGGGAGTCGCTGCCCTCCGGTCGCGCCATGTTGCAGGAGGTGCAGCGATATGTCGCGGCAAATCCCGCCGCCGATCTCGATGTCGGCAGTCTTGCCGCCCGTACCGGCCTCAGCGCCCGGCACTTCGCCCGGCTGTTCCGCAGTGAAACCGGAATGACCCCGGCCAGCTGGGTGGAATCCGCGCGCGTGACGGCGGCCCGGGAGATGCTCGAAAGTGGCGCGGCCGCGCCGAAGCAGGTCGCGGCGCGGTGCGGGTTCGCCAATGTCGATACGCTGCGCCGGTCCTTCCAGCGTCATGTGGGGGTAACGCCGGCGGCCTACCGCCGGCACTTTGGCGGAAGGGCGTAACGCGCGGCGCCGGCATTTGGCAAACGCAACCGGCTGTGAGACATTTTTGCGATGAGGCGACAATCGGCATCTACCCGCGAGGGGCGGCAAGACCTCCTGCCCGTGCAGCGCCAGGCGCTGATTCTCGACCATGTCCGCCAGCACGGCGCGGCATCGATCCATGATCTGGCGGCGGCGATCGGCTCCTCGGTCTCGACGATCCGGCGCGATCTCGACCGGCTGGAGAAGCGGCGGGCCCTGGCGCGCGCGCATGGCGGCGCGGCCCTGCCGGCCGAACCCGCCGCGACGTTCGAACCCGCCCCGGAACTCGCGGAACAACTCGCGCGCGCGGAAAAGCGCCTGATCGGCGCCGCCGCCGCGGACATGCTCGCACCGGGCGAGAGCGTCATCTTCGACAGCGGCAGCACCGTGCGGTGGGCGGCCCAGGCCGCCATGGCGCGGGCGATCCCGCTCACCGCGGTCACCAACGATCTCGGCATTGCCCAGGTTCTCGCGCAATCCGAGACGATCAGGGTCATCGTCTCCGGCGGCACGGTTCGCCACGGCTCGCTCAGCCTGACCGGCGATCCGGGACGCGACTTCCTGGCCGGGCTCCATGCCGATACGCTGCTGCTCGGCACGCACACGATCAGCGGCACGGCGATCACCGACACCTCGGTGGAGATCGCGGCGAT
Source organism: Acidiphilium sp. JA12-A1 (assembly GCF_000724705.2). Lineage (NCBI taxonomy): Bacteria > Pseudomonadati > Pseudomonadota > Alphaproteobacteria > Acetobacterales > Acidocellaceae > Acidiphilium > Acidiphilium sp. JA12-A1. The sequence continues at coordinate 53,400 of NZ_JFHO01000053.1, read as the reverse complement.
GAAGCGGGCGATGATCCGCGCGGCGCGACGGGTCATTCTCCTCGCGGACTCGACGAAGTTCCGCCTGCCGGCCTTCTGCACGATCTGCGATCTCGACGAGATCGACGCGCTGGTAACCGATGACGGCGTTGATCCGGGCGATCTCGATGCGGCGCGCGCGCGGGGCGTGACGGTCTCGCTCGTCTCGGCGCCGCGCGAAACGCCCCGATGACGACCTCGGTCCGCCTTGTTGCCGATGATCTGACCGGCGCGCTCGATGCGGCCGTCCAGTTCACGGGGCGAAATCCGGGCCTTCCGGTGCTTCTTCGCGCGCGAAACGGCGCGCCTGTGCCGGAGACCGCGGCGATCAGCACCGCCTCGCGTGATCTCGATGCCGATGCCGCCGGGCGGCTCATGGCCGCCGCCGCGCCGTTCCTGGCCGGCGCCGGACTCCGGTTCCTGAAGATCGACAGCCTGCTGCGCGGGCACTGGCCGCGCGATCTCGCGATCCTGCTCGGCGCCTGTCCCGATCACGTATGCATCCTTGCGCCGGCTTTCCCCGCGCAGCGCCGGATCACGCGGAATGGCCGGCAATACGCGCCAGGCGCGGATGGCATCCTGGCTGCCTTGCCGCGGAGTCCCGGCGAGGAACTGGCATTGGCGGGCTGCCGCGCGCGGCACATTCCGGCCGGCGCCCTGCGCGCCGCAGACCTCGCGGCGGCGCCCGGCACAGTGCTGATCTGCGACGCGCTCGTGCAGGAGGATCTGGACCGGCTCGTGGTCGTCGCGCGCGACCACGGCGCCCCCATCCTCTGGTGCGGCAGTGCCGGCCTCGCCCGCGCCCTGGCAGGCGAGGGGCCCTGCCGGATCGTGCCCGAGCCGGGACCGCAGCTGATCCTCATCGGATCGGATCATCCGGTCACGCACGCGCAGATTGCCGCGGTGCCACCCTCCGCCGCGGCGCGGGTTGCCCTGGGAACGGACGGCGAGCGGGCCGCGTCCCTTGTCGCGCAGAGTCTCGCGCGCACGAGTTGCATCGTCACCGCCGATCTCCCGCGCGGCCTCGCGCCCGCCGAGGCCGCGCCGATGATCGCCGCGCGCCTGGCCGCGACGCTGCCCCGCCTGCCGCGGCCATCCGGTCTCGTCGTGATCGGCGGCGAGACGCTTGCTTCCGTCTGCGACGTCATCGGCGCCGAAGCCCTGTGCCTTGCCGGCGAGATCATGCCCGGCGTGCCGGTATCCCGGATCGGCGGCGGCCTCTGGGATGGCGTCGGGCTGATTTCGCGCTCCGGGGCCTTCGGCGCACCCGATTTTCTCGCCCGCCTGCTCGATGATCGCCTTGTCCCATCATGACCGTCCGATACGGCATCTTCAATGATGCAGGACGGCCCGATATGTTTCACAATCAATCATGAAACGTGATCGTTATTGACACGTGAGCCGCCGCGGATCATGTTCCCCCGGTCACGAGTCCGGAGGTGCATTGGTGGCCATTCCGCGTATTGCCGTCACGATGGGGGATCCGGCGGGTGTCGGCCCCGAGATCATCGCGAAGGCCGCCCAGCGCCTGAAGGATCGGATCGAGGCTGGCGAGCTTGCGCTGGTGGTGACGGGGTCCGGCCACCGCCTCGCCGCCGCTTGCGCCGGGTTGGGCATTGCCCAGCCTTTCGCGGCCGTTTCCGCCGATACCCCGCGCGAGGCGCTGCCGCCTTGTGCGCTGGTCGAGGTCGGGCCGGACGCCTCTGCCATCGTGCCAGGCAAGGTATCGGCCATCGCGGGCGAAAGCGCCTATCAGGCGATCGCCGCCGGCGTGCGCATGGCGATGGGCGGCCTGGTCGATGCGATCTGCACGGCGCCGATCAACAAGGAGGCGCTCAATCTCGCCGGCCATCATTACAGCGGCCATACCGAGCTGCTTGCCGATCTCACCGCCGCGCGGAATTCGGTGATGATGCTGGCCCATGGCAACATGCGCGTGAGCCATGTCTGCACCCATGTCGCGCTGCGCGACGTGCCGAAGCGCCTCACGCCCGAGCGGCTGCGTCAGGTGGTGGAACTGACGGCGGACGCGCTGAACCGGCTGGGCATCGCCCGTCCGCGGATCGGCATCGCCGCGCTCAATCCGCATGCCGGCGAGAACGGCCTGTTCGGCCGAGAGGATATCGACATCACCGCCCCCACCGTCGAGGATCTGCGTCGCGCCGGCCACGACGTGACCGGTCCGGTTCCGGGCGACACGATCTTCGTGAAACTGCGGGCCGGCCAGTTCGACGCGGTCGTCGCGATGTATCACGATCAGGGCCATATCCCGGTGAAGCTGCTGGGCTTTTCGGTCGATCCCACGACCGGCGAATGGCAGGCGCTCAGCGGCGTCAACGTCACGCTCGGCCTGCCGATCATCCGCACGTCGGTCGACCACGGCACGGCGTTCGACATTGCCGGCAAGGGCATCGCCAGCGAGCAGAGCCTGCTGGAAGCCATCGACTATGCGGTGCAACTCGCGCAAGGATCGGACCGGACCGCGCCCTCACCGTAACGCAACGACCCGCCACGGCGCGCCGGTCAGGGCGTGCCGATCGATGACAAACGGCCGGACGCGGGCTCTGCCCGGGCGGTCACAAAGGGAGGATAATATTGATGCGCAATACCATCGTTTCCGCAGTGGTCGCGGCCGGCATCCTGGCCGCGACGGGCACCGCCGCCGCCGATAACCTCGTGGCGCCGAAGAGCCTCGCCGCCTGCTTCGTCCCGCAGACGGCATCGACGCCGATGGTCAAGCTGAAGGCGAAGCACGGCCCCTACAAGATCGCCTTCAGCAACTCGTATTACGGCAACAACTGGCGCACCGAGATGCTGAACATCGCCCGCGCCTACGTGAAGCAGCCGGCGGTCGCGAAATACATCTCGAAGTTCGAGATCCAGAATGCCGGCAACAACGTCGCCCAGCAGGTCGCGCAGATCCGCCAGATGATCCTGGGCGGCTACAACGCCATCGTCATCGACGCCGCCTCGCCCTCCGGCCTCAACAGCGTCATCAACGAGGCGGTCAATCACGGCATCGTCGTCGTCGCCTTCGACAATACGGTGACGACCGACAAGGCGATCAACATCAACGAGGACCAGGCGGCGATGGGCCGCATGTGGGCGCAGTTCCTCACGAAGGAAACCGGCGGCAAGGGCAAGATCCTGATGGTCCGCGGCCTCGCCGGCACGACGGTCGATAACGACCAGGGCGACGGCGCCATGGCCGTGTTCAAGAAATCTGCGGGGCTCACGGTCAAGCAGGTCTATGGCAACTGGGATGTCGGGGTGAACCAGAAGGTCACCGCCGATGCGCTCTCGACCAGCCACGATGTCGCCGGCGTCTGGGGCACCGAAGGGGCCACCGGCGCGCTGCAGGCCTTCCTGCAGGTGAAGGCGAAGCTGGTGCCGATGACCAGCGAGTCGGATAACGGCTTCATGAAGCTCGCGGTCGAGCATCACGTCCCGGCGCTGGTCATCGGCCAGTCGCCGGCGCTGGCGGCCGCGGCCATCCGCGCGGCGATCGCCGCCCTCGACGGGCAGAGCCTGCCGCGCACCGCGAACATCCCGCTCAACCCGGTGACGACGAAGCAGATGAAGGCCGGCGTCAACTACTTCCCGAAACTGCCGAACAGCTTCGTCACCGATATCGACATCCCGCAATGCGGCGTGAAGATCCCGGTCGGCGCCGTGGTCCACGGCAGCTGAGCAAGGCGGAACGAGGGCGAGGCCGGTGCCGATTGCGGCTGACGGAGCCCGGCGCGCGGGCGGCGCGGGTGCTGCTGCCGCGCCGACGCTGGCGGCAACCGGCCTGTCCAAGCGCTTCGGCGGCGTCGTCGCGCTGCGGCGGGCCGATCTCGCGCTTTATCCGGGCGAGGTTCACGCCCTGCTCGGCGCCAACGGCGCCGGCAAGAGCACGCTGGTCAAGCTGCTCGCCGGCATCGAGCAGCCGGATGACGGCACCATCGAGGTCGGCGGCGCCGCCATGCGCTTCGCCAGCCCGCACGCCGCCCTCGCCGCCGGCATCGCCACCGTGCACCAGGAACTCTCGCTCTTTCCGAGCCTGAGCGTTGCCGAGAACATCCTCATCGGCCAGGAACCGCTGCGCGGCGGGCACTGGATCGATGCCGCGGCAATGCGCGAGCGGGCGCGCGTCCTGCTGGCAATGCTGGGCGCGACGGATATCGACCCCGACGCGACCGTCGGCGATCTTCCGCTCGCCCAGGCGCAACTCGTCGAAATCGCGAAGGCGCTGTCGACCGATCCGCGCGTCCTGATCCTCGACGAGCCGACCTCCGCCCTCTCCATCGCCGAGGTCGAACACCTGATAACGGTCATCGAACGGCTGCGGGACCGTGGCACGGCGATCGTGCTGATCTCGCACCGGCTCGGCGAAATCGAACGCCTGGCCGATCGCGTGTCCATCCTGCGCAGCGGCGAGAAGGTCGGCGAGTTTCCGCCCGGCGATTTCAGCCGCGACAGGGCGCTGGCCCTGATGCTGGGCGAGGCCTGGCAGGAGCGCCAGACTGCCCGGCCAGCGGAAGCCTTTGCCGGTCGGGCGGACGACACGATCCTTCATGTCAGCGGCCTCACCCTGGCGCCGCATTTCGCCGATATCGGCTTCGACCTCCGCCGCGGCGAGGTGCTCGGCCTCGCCGGCCTCGAAGGGCAGGGGCAGAAGGAATTCCTGTTCGCCCTGTTCGGCCTGTTCCGCCGCGGGCTGGAGGGCGTTATCGAGATCGGCGGCCGGCGACTGCTGCCGCGCCGGCCCCGCGACGCCATCGCGGCGGGCATCGCCCTGATCCCCGACGACCGCAAGACGCTCGGCGGCTTCCTCGGCCTCAGCATCGCGGAAAACATCGCCATCACCGTGCTGGGTTCCCTGCGGCGGCGCCTCCTGATCAGCCGCCGCGCCGAGGCGGACCTGGTCGACGACCATATCCGTCGTCTCGGCATCAAATGCGCCAGCCGCGCGGTGCCGCTCGGCAGCCTGAGCGGCGGGAACCAGCAGAAGGTTGTGGTCGCCAAATGGCTGGCCCGGCGTGAACCCGTCTATGTCTTCTGCGACCCGACGCGCGGTGTCGATGCCGGGGCGCGCGGCGAACTCTTCGGCGTAATCCGCGAACTCGCCGCCCAGGGCACCGCCGTGCTGTTCTATTCCACCGACATTTCGGAGTTTTCGCTGCTGTGCAACCGCGTTCTGGTCTTCCGCGAGGGCCGCGTCGCCGGGTCGCTCGAAGGAGCCTCCATCACGGAACAGAACATCCTCGACCTGTCCTTCCACGAGGCCGCGCATGAAGCCGCCTGAAGCCGCGCGCCCCGCCGCCCCCCGCCGGCGCGGACGGATCGAGAAGCATCTGGGGCCGGTGTCCTGCGCCATCGGCCTTGCCGTGGTGATCGGCCTCTATGCGCTCCGCCAGCCGCTGATCCTCTCGCCCTTTGGCCTCGCCAGCCTCGCCAACGTCTCGGTGCCGCTTGCCCTTGCCGCGATCGGCCAGACCATCGTGCTGCTCGGCGCGGGCCTCGATCTGTCGATCGGCGCCGAGATCACCCTGGTCAACTGCTTCGCGGCGACGACGATGCAGGGCAGCCCGCTCGGCATCGGCGGCATCGTCGTGCTGTCGCTGCTGATCGGCCTCGGGCTCGGCGCGGTGAACGGCCTGATCATCGCCTACGGGCGCGTGGAACCGCTGATCGCCACCTTCTGCACCTCGTTCATCTATGGCGGCGCGGCGCTGATCATCCTGCCGCGCCCCGGCGGCGCCATCCCCGCCGGCTTCGCCAACGCGCTGACCGGCAACTGGGGCATTTTGCCGTTCTCGCTGGTGTTGCTGGCCGCCGCCGTGCTGCTGGCCTGGATTCCCGTCTTCCGCTCCCGCCTCGGCCGGTTCATCGTCGCGGTCGGCGATGACGCCGAAAGCGCGCGCGTCTCCGGCCTGCCGGTGCGCCGCGTCGAAATGACCAGCTACGTGCTGGCCGGACTGTTCGCCGCGATCGCCGCCCTGTTCCTCGCCGCCGAGACCACATCCGGCGATCCCACGATCGGCAGCATCTACACGCTCAACTCGCTCGCCGCCGCGGTGCTTGGCGGCGTCGCGCTGACCGGCGGGCGCGGCACGGCCATCGGGCCGATCCTCGGCAGTTTCCTGCTCTCGATCATCCTCAACGCCCTCGGCGTCTTCAACGTCTCCGCCTTCTGGCAGGATTGCATCGAAGGATTGATCCTCATGGTGGTTCTCGGCCTCGGCGGGCTGCGCCTGCTGCGCGGCGGCAACTGGCTCACGGTGCTGCGCCAGTGACGGCGCCCGGCAAGACGGCGCGCATCGGGACAGGCCCGGCGCCGTTCGTCGCCCGCCTCGGGCCGGCGGCGCGGCGCATGCTGCTGTCCTACCTGATCCTCCTTCTCGTTTATGGCTGCGCCGTCGCGGTGAATCCCGAATTCCTCGGCTGGGGCACCATACGGCTGCAACTCGTGCAGGCGACGTTCATCGGCCTGATCGCGATCGGCGAGACCTTCGCCATCCTGATCGGCCAGATCGACCTTTCGGTGCCATGGACCATCACCCTCTCGGCCATCCTGAGCACCAATCTCGCGGCGGTGTACGGCCATCAGTGGATCGCCTTCGCCATCGTCATCGCGGTCGGCGTCGCGGTGGGGCTGCTGAACACGCTCGGCGTGTTCGTGCTGCGGGTGCATTCGCTGATCTGGACGCTCAGCGTCAACCTGCTGCTCCAGGGCATCGCCCTCGTCTACACGAACGCCGTCGCGCCGACGACCCATATCCCCGGCGCCGCCCGCGCGCTCGCGCTCGGCAATGTGGGGTTCATGCCGGCGGCGTTCCTCGTCTGGATCGTCTGCGGCGCGACTTCCATCCTGGCCCTGCGGGCGATGCCGTTCGGCCGCTCGATCTATGCGATCGGCAACAGCCCGGCTGCGGCCCTGCTCTCCGGCGTGCCGATCGGACGGGTGACGGCGCTGATCTTCGTCATCAGCGCGACATGTGCCGCCTTCGTCGGGCTGCTGCTGAGCGGATATTCGTCGCAGGCCTATCTCGGCATGGGCAACGACTATCTGCTCCCGCCGATCGCCGCCGTCGTCATCGGCGGCACCCGGCTGTCAGGCGGCGAGGGGGGCTATGCCGGCAGCATCGCCGGCGCGCTGACCGTCGTCCTGCTGCAGGCGATCCTGGTGACGCTGAACATTTCCGAAGGCGCGCGCCAGCTCGTCTTCGGCGCCATCCTGCTGGCGCTGGCATTGCTGTTCCTCAAGCGGCGGTCATAGTTGCCGCCGCCGCACTCCCATCGCGAGGCAGGGCGGGATTGAGCCTCTAATGCCGGCAACCCAGCAGCGCCCGCGTCTTCGGGTGAACCGGCTGTTCGAACAGGCTCGCAGGCGGTCCATCCTCGACGATGCGTCCGCGATCCATCACGATGATCCGATCCGCGACATTTCGCGCAAAGCCCATTTCATGCGTCACGATCATCATCGTCATGCCGTCATGCGCCAGATCGCGCATCACCGCGAGCACTTCGCCCACCATCTCGGGGTCGAGCGCCGAGGTCGGCTCATCGAAGAGCATCACCGCCGGCTGCATCGCGAGCGCACGGGCGATCGCGACCCGCTGCTGTTGTCCGCCCGAGAGGGAGGACGGCATCGCCCTGGCCTTGTGCGAGAGGCCGACGCGTGCCAGCAGCGCTTCCGCTCGCGATACCGCTTCCGCTCGCGGCCTGCCGCGAACTTTCATGGGCGCGAGGATGATGTTTTCGATGACATCGAGATTTGCGAACAGGTTGAAGCGCTGGAACACCATGCCGACATCCCGTCGCTGCCGGGCGATGTTGACCTCGAGATCCTCCGCCAGTTTTCCGTTCTGCTCGCGGTAGCCGATCAGGCCACCGTTCACCACGATGCGCCCGCCCTCGATTTTCTCGAGATGATTGATGCAGCGGAGCAACGTGGTCTTGCCCGAACCCGAGGAACCGATCAGGACCACGGTCTCGCCGCGGCGGACGCCGAAACTGACACGGTCGAGAACTTTCGTGTTGCCGAAACGCTTTTCCACGTCCTCGGCTTCGATCAGGAGCGGCTGCATCAGGCGGTTTCCGTCATCGGCTGGCTGATGGCGTCGATGGCGCTGTCGTCGGGCTGCCTGTCCATCCGGCGCTCGACCTGCGCCATCACGACACCCCATATCGTGGTCAACGCGAGAAAATAGAGGGCAAGCACCGAGTAGAGCTCGAAGGTGCGGAACGTGGCCGAATTGATCGTCTCGGTGACCAGCAGCATTTCCGAAACGCCGATCACGCTCACCAGCGTCGAGTTCTTCAGCATGATGTTGAACTGATTGCCGATCGGCAACAAAACCACACGCAACGCCTGGGGCAGCACGACATATCGAAGGATCTGCCAGGGAACCATGCCGAGCGATTTCGCGGCCTCGGTCTGACCGCGATCGACGGCATCGATGCCGGCCCTGAATATTTCGGCCATGTACGCCCCTTCGTTCAGGCCCAGCGCGAGAATGCCGGCCTGCACATTGCCCGCGAGGGTGAGGCCGCCGAGATGGATGTCATGGAACCGGAGAATGCCGGCGGCCGCGAGTCCGGTATAGATGAAGACGATCTGCACCAGCAGAGGCGTGCCGCGCATCAGGAAGATATAGGCCCGCGCCGGCCAACGCAGGACGCCCATCTTCGACCGCCTTGCGAGCGCTGCGGGCAGACCGATCGCGAGCCCGATCGCCTGCCCCCCGACGCTGATCATGATCGTCAGCCAGAGCCCCTCAAGGAAGGCGCCGTTCGGCTCCAGCAGCTGATGCCAGAAATAAGGCCAGTCGAAATGCACCTCGATGCTCCGCGCTCAACCGGGCTTCAGCATGTCGATGCCAAGATTCCACTTCCGGAAGATGGCGGCATAACTGCCGTTCTTCATCATGTCGGCGAGTGCCGAACTGACCGCCTTGTGCAGCACCGCTTCGTTCTTGCGGATGCCGATGCCGGTGGCGATCTTGTAATAGGGCGGGCCGCCCAGCGCGAATTGTCCCGGCGCCTTGTGGATGTAATAGCGCGCGGTTTCGTAGGCGACACCGTAGGCGGCAACCTGGCCGAATTGAAGCTGCTGCAAGGCCTGCGTGTTTTCCGGAAACATCACGATATCGATCGGCTTCTTCCGCGCGCCTGCAAGTTCCTTGTTCGCTGCCTTCAGCAGCACCGTGGCCGTGGTGCCTGTGACCGTCGCAACCTTCTTGCCCGACAGACTTTCAAGCGAGGGAACGGCTCCCTTGCCTCGCTTCACGAGAACGGCCTCGTGCGAAATCATGTAGGGAATTTCGTCGATCACCTTGAGCCGTCCCGGCTTGATGAACAGCTGCGACATGATGATATCGCAGTGCGAGGCGAGCAGGGCAGGGATCAGCCCCGCAAAAGGCATGTTGATCCATTCGGGCTTCACGCCGAGATGGCTCGCGATGGCATCGCCAAGATCGATGTCCAGGCCAACCGGCCTGGTCTCCGCATTCATGAATTCCATGGGCGGCAGATTGACGGCGCTGCAGATGCGCAGGGTGCCCGATTTCTCGATACTCGCGGGCAGGCCCGGGGCCGCGGCATGCGCCGTCGTCAATCCCGCCAGCCCGGCTCCCGCCAATACCCCCAGGGCCGAAAACAGCGCTTTCATTCGAGTCATGATCGGTCTCCATTCGAAGCGGTTGATCTGGTGACAGGGCTGTCAGCACCGGCCCGGATGGATGAAAATTAGGCCGCTGAATGCGGCGCAACAAGACAAAAATATCAAAAAATATGCGTTTATAGAGCTATATGATCAAACAATAGCCAAATAACGAATAAACTCTATGCATACGAATTGAATATGAGCAACGCGAAGCCGGCTCACTTTTGCGGTGCGAAACGTGCCGCCGTGCCGTGCATCAAGCGAAGGCGCTGCCGGCAACACGCTCTGGCCCCTGCCATGACGCGGGTCCATTCTCATCGCGATGGTTGCATGGGGGCGCATCGTCCCCGTTGCCGGCGCCGGCGTGATCGATCCGCCGGCCGTCTCCTTATGCTGCGACCAGTTGCCGCAGGCTTCTGCGGGAGGGGTTTTCGACGTAGCGGTGAACGAGCGCGGTTGAAATGCCCAGGATTGCAATATAACCGCACACCGCCGCCGCACATTCGAGCGCTGTCCCGTGCGCGACATAGGCCAGGAGAAAGCGCGCGCCTTTTTCCACGGGCGCCTGCATCAGATAAAGCGAGTAGCTCGCGGCCCCAACAAGGACGAACGGCTTCGAGGAAGCGAGGCGTCCAATGGGATTTGCCCTCGAACTCGCGGCAAGGATGACAAAGGGAAAGACCAGCACCGGCATGAAGTCGGCAAGGCGGCTCTGGAGCACGAACATCGCTTCCGTGGCGACGATCATCAAGAGTATCGGCACGGTCCAGCGGATACGGCGCACCGGCACCATGTCGACGATGCGGCGCAGCAGGCACCCTTCCGTGAACTCGGCCGCCGCCCGCAGCAGCACCGGCCCTCCAAGGGTCACATTCATCGTGTGGCCAAATATCGTCGAATAACATGCCGCCAATGCCAACGGCAGCGCGACCGCTGCCGACATCACCAGACCATTGTTCAACTTCCGGAGGCCAAATGCGAGGAACGGGAAAAGGATATAGCAGAACATCTCCGCACTAACCGACCATGCCGGATAATTCCAATTGAGATGGTCGGTTAGTCCCCAACTTTGCAGCATGAACAGATCGACCAGAAACTGGCCCGGTTCATAATTCCTCGGATTGAATGAGGGATCGCCCAGCGCAGGCCCCAGGACGACAATCACGACAAACAGCAGCATCGTGAAAAGATAGACCGGATAGAGGCGGGCGAGGCGAAGCCCGATGAATCGCCGGAATGCCGGCACCGTCGGCTGATGGAAATCGGCCGCATGGACATGCCAGATCACGAACCCGCTCAGTGTGAAAAACAGATCGACGCCGAGATAGCCGAGTCGGATCACCCGCAGCGAACCCGCCGGATAGAGGTATGCGAACGCGCCGAAACTGTAATGAAATCCGACAACCCATAGCGCCGCAAGGGCGCGCAATCCCGTCAGTCCTTCCATCCGATCCGACTTTGCCGGCCGTGTTCGGATGTCGGCATATCCGTCGGGAATTTCAGGCAGACCCGGCATCGGGACGGATACATCCGTCTGGCCGGAAAACAGCGCCGGCCGGGTCATCAGGCCCCCCTCGCGCACTGGCCCCGAACGGTGGCGAGCGCTCCGCGTCCAGCATCCCGCGACGAGTGGCGGGCGAGGGGCAATCCTGATCCTGGCTCAACCGGGACCTGCGCCGCCCAGGCCTCACCACGCCACGTCAGAACAAGGCGAGGCGCCAGGCGAAAAGCCCGCAACATTCCAGTTGCGGTGAGAAGCCGAAATGAAAGAATGATTCTATTCCAATATAAACGCACATCTGCTCCAATGTATTTATGACGATTTGGATTTAAAAGTGAGAAATAATGTTTCAAGTGTAAATAAATACATGTTGTTATATGCATTTTTAATATTCACGCGCGACGCGGCTCGTGACGATGAATTTTCTGTTGCCCACATGGCGTCGATGGTGTCGCCACGCACGCTCCGGCCGATCCGGTCAATCCGGAACCGCGACACCGCCCGGCCGGCCTCCCGCATGTCGTGCCCCGGTCCGCTGGCCGCAACATATCGCAACAACTGTTACGAAACAGATACGTTAAATATGGGAAATCCGAAATCCGGCGCCCTTCACACGCACCATCTGCCCGAGCACATTTCGCGTTGACCTTCCCACGATGGAAGGCCCCATATCGCTCCCGCCACCGAACGCCGATCCCAGCCAGGAATATCGCCAATGTCCTCCCGCCTGACACGTCGCCTTCTTCTTGCCGCCGCCGGTTCCGCCGGTGCCGTTCCATGGGTTTCCGCGCAGGCCGGTCAGGCCCCTGCCGCGGCCGCGGGCGGGCATCGCCTGCTGGCCGGCACCCGCACCCTCGAGGTGAACGGCCGCGCGGCCCGGGTCTTCCGTCTCGCCGCCGATAGCGGGCAAGCCGGGCTGTTCCTGGCACCGGGAGAGCGCTTCCGCGTCGATCTGACCAACACGCTCGACGAGCACACGATCATCCACTGGCACGGCCAGCTGCCGCCCTGGACCCAGGATGGCTTCCCCTGGCCGCAGACGCCGCCGCTGGCGCCAGGCGCGACCCGAAGCTACGACTACGCGCCGATCCCCGGCACCTACTGGATGCATTCGCATGACGGCCTGCAGGAGCAGAGCCTGATGACGGCGCCGCTGATCGTCCGCACCGCCGCCGAGATGCGCGAGGACCGGCAGGACATCGTGCTGATGCTGCACGATTTCAGCTTCAGGACGCCGGACGACCTTCTGGCCGGCCTGACGGGGGCGAAGCCTTCCGCCGTCCACGATATGGTCCGCCATGCCGAGAATGTCGCGGCGCCGGCCATGAACATGCATGGCATGGCCTCCGGCGGCATGGCGTCGATGTCCTCCGGTGACATGGGGCAGGGGCACTCCATGGGCGGCATGACCATGGATGTGAACGATATCGACTACGACGCCTTCCTCGCCAACGACCGCACGCTCGCCGATCCCGAGGTGGTGCGCGTCGGGCGCAGCGGGCGCGTGCGCCTGCGCATCATCAACGGCTCGTCCTCCAGCCAGTTCTGGATCGATCTCGGGACCCTCAAAGGCAGGATCGTCGCCGTCGACGGTCATCCGGTTCACCCGGTCGCCGGCGCCCGCTTTCCGCTCGCCATCGCCCAGCGGATGGACATCCTCGTCGACCTGCCGCCCTCCGGCGCCTTTCCCATCCTCGCGCGTCTCGAAGCCTCGCGTCGCCGCACGGGCATCGTCCTGGCAACGCCGGGTGCGCGCATCCCCACGATCGCCGAAACCGGGCACGACAGGACGCCGCCGCTCGACAATGCGCTGGAAATGCGTCTCGCCGCGGCCCAGCCGCTGAGGCCGCGCAAGCCCGACCTCGTGCACCGCATCGACCTGTCCGGATCGATGAAACCCTATCGCTGGGCGCTGAACGGCGACTACTGGCCGCATGTCACGCCGCTCATGCTCGAAGCCGGGCAGCGCGTGGAAATCGAGCTGGTCAATCGCTCTTCCATGGCGCATCCCATGCATCTTCACGGGCATGCCTTCCAGGTCATCGGCATCAACGGCAAGACGGTGAACGGCGCGGTCCGGGATACGGTTCTGGTCACCCCCCGGCACGGCCGCGTGCGGATCGCCTTCGATGCCGCCAATCCCGGCCGCTGGGCCTTCCACTGCCACAACCTCTACCACATGGCGACCGGCATGATGACCGAGTTCCGCTATCGCGGGATCGCGGTCTGACGCAGGGGCCAGGCCGGAACTTCAGGACCGCGCCGCGGGGAGATGATGCCGCGAACAGTCCGTCGCGCACAGCGCGGCATCGGTCTCGATCTGCAGGGTGAGGTGGCCGATCCCGAAATTCCGCTGGATCGCCTCCGCGAGGCGGCCGGTGAAATCATCCCCGGGGTGGCCGCCGGGCGTCACGACATGCAGGGTCATGGCGCTGTCCGTGGTGCTTGTCGGCCACACATGCAGATCATGCACCGCCGATACTTCCGGCCAGTCCAGGACGAAATCGCGCAGCGCGGCGATATCGATGCCGTCCGGCACGCGGTCCATGGCAAGGGCGACCGAATCCCTGAGCAGCCCCCAGGTGCCGGCCAGGATGACGCCGGCGATGGCGAGGCTCGCCAGCGGATCGATGCGCTCCCATCCGGTCAGCAGGATCACGGCGCCGGCCACGACGACGCCGAGCGAGACGAGCGCGTCATAGGCCATGTGCTGGAACGCGGCGCGGATATTGATGTCGGACCCGCGCCCCGCGGCGAACAGCCAGGCGGTGACGCCGTTGACGACGATGCCGATCGCCGCGACGATCATGATCGTCGCCGTGCCGACCGGGGCGGGCTCGAACAGCCGACGGATGGCCTCGACGGCGATGGCGCCGATGGAGATGAGCAGGATCGTCGCATTCATCAGCGCGGCGAGAATGGTGCCGCGCCCGAGGCCATAGGTATAGCGCCGGGAAGGGGACCGCTTCGCCAGAACCGCCGCCACCCAGGCCACGAGCAGGCCCAGCACGTCGCCGAGATTGTGGCCGGCATCGGCGACCAGCGCCATCGAATGCGCCGCGATGCCGGCGATCACCTCGCCGACGACGAACGCGGAATTCAGGATCGCCCCGATCGCGAATGCCGCCCCGAAATCCGCCGGCGCATGGCTGTGCCCGGGGCCGTGGGAATGGCCGTGATGGTCATGGCCGGCATGGGCGTCATGAGCATGATGATCGTGCGGCATGGATAACTCCTCCGAACCGGCCGGATGCCGGGTCAGCAACAGCAGGTGCCGCTCCAGGCTTCGCGGCCTTCCCTGACCAGGAACCAGACAACACCAAGTGATGTCGCGGCGTCCACCCACCAGGCGCCGGTGACCGCCTGAACCGCCAGGCCGATCACGACGACCAGCGAGAGATAGAAGCAGGTTGTGCTCTCCATCGCATCGGCCCGCATCGCGCGGCTGCCGAGCGCATCGGCGACGGCGATCTTGCGCCGCGCGAGCAGATACATCACCGGCATCGCCGCGAGCGTCACCGCGAGGCCGGGCCAGGAGAACGAAGCGCCGGCCCGCGCCGCCAGCCTGAACGCCGCCATGATGACGACAGAGGCGGCAAGGGCGAACAGCAGCCCGCCGGCGAGCCGGCCCGCGAGGCGTTCCGCCTGCTCGCCGAACGCCTCGCCGCGGCGCAGCTCCACGTTCAGGCGCCAGATCAGCACCAGCGCGGAGGCGATCTCGATCACGCTGTCGATCCCGAAGGCGCCCAGCGCCACGCTGCGCGCCCTGAGCCCCGCCAGGATGGCCACCGTCGCCTCGATCGCCATCCAGCCAAGCGTTGCATATTCCAGCCGGAAGGCGCGCCCGATCAGCGCCGCCCTCTCCGCGCGCAGCGCCGGCGCCGGGCTCGTGCCGGCTGTCGGGCCGGCCGCGGCGCAGCAATGGTCCTGAAGCGTTGGCTCGATGGTGGCAGGGGCATCGTCCATGATCACAAAAGCCTCGACAACGGGGAACGCCGCGCCAATCTCGACCCTGTAGCCGCTACAGGGTCAAGGAGGTGCGATTTGCTCGGAATCGGCGAACTCTCCCGCAAGACAGGCGTCAGGATCGAGACGATCCGCTACTACGAGCGGATCGGCCTGCTGGCGCCGCCGGCCCGCACGGCGGGAAACTACCGCCGCTATCGCGA
The DNA here is from genome assembly GCF_000724705.2 of Acidiphilium sp. JA12-A1. Classification (NCBI taxonomy): domain Bacteria; kingdom Pseudomonadati; phylum Pseudomonadota; class Alphaproteobacteria; order Acetobacterales; family Acidocellaceae; genus Acidiphilium; species Acidiphilium sp. JA12-A1. Next base: position 38,060 of record NZ_JFHO01000053.1, on the reverse strand, counting down.
GACCGATGCCGGGCGTCTCCGCTTCATCCGGCGCGCGCGCGCCCTCGGCTTCCCGATCGACCGTATCGGCACGCTGCTCGCTCTGGCGGATCAGCGCGACCGCTCATGCGAGGATGTCGACGCGATCGCCCGCGACCATCTCGACGAGATCGATCGCAAGATCGCCGATCTCACCGCCCTGCGCCGCGAACTGGCATCGATGGTCGGTGCCTGCTCCTCGCGCAGCATCGCCCGCTGCCGCATCCTCGGAGCCCTGGCGTCCGATCGGTGAGCCGGCGCGCCGCGCCCTCGCGTCCGTCCCGTCACGCCGATCGCGCATGGACCTCGACGGTCAGGTGCGAAAGCGATCTGAAGCGGGCGAGCTTCCGCTGGTAGTCGGCAGCGCCCAGCCCGCTCGCCGTCCGCACCGACAGGATGGCCCCCAGATGCCCCGGGCCGAGCCGCCAGAGATGCAGGTCCGCCAGTTCGTCGCCATCCGCCTCGATCGTCTCGCGCAGCCGTTGCGCAAGGCGGCGGTCGGGGGTCATGTCCAGCAGGATCGCGCCGGTGTCGCGGATCAGGCCGAACGCCCAGCTCGCGATGACCAGCGCGCCGACGATGCCGACTGCCGGGTCCATCCATCGCCAGCCGAAGGCGCGCGCCAGCAGAAGGCCGACGATCACCAGGATCGACACCGCCGCATCGGTGGCGACGTGGATCACCGCCGCGCGCATGTTGTTGTCGCGCCCGGTGGTTTCATGGGCGTGCTCGTGCTCGACGAAGTTCACGGCGCCGCTGGCATCGCCGACGGCAACGACCGCGGTGAATTCATGCGGCTCGGGGATTTCCTCGTGCGATTCCAGATAGCCGTCGGCCGCCGTCATCGTGAAGGCCTGGCGCCGACCGCCGGCGCGGATCGTCTCGATCGTCACCGCCGCCGCCGTCGGCAGATCGCCATCCTCCGCCGCCAGGCGGAACCGCGGCGGCACGCCATCCTCGAAAATGCCAAGGCGCATGGCGGCACCGCCGATCGTCACGAGGTGCGTCTCGTCGTCATGGTGGTGGTCATCCCCGTCGTGTCCGTGATGATGCCCGTGCCCGTGCCCGTGCCCGTGCCCGTGCCCGTGCCCATGCCCGTGTCCGTGGGCATGGCCGTGGCTGTGGCCATGGTCATGCCCGCCGGCGAGAATGAGCGCGCTGACCACATTGACGACGAGCCCGAGCCCGGCGATCGGCAGGGCCTCGGCAAAATCGATCGGCACCGGCGCGAAGAACCGCCTGATCGCCTCGTAGCCGATCAGCAGGGCGATCATCGCCAGGACGATGGCGCTGGTGAACCCCGCCAGATCGCCGAACTTCCCCGTACCGAAGCTGAAGCGCGGATCGCCCGCGTGCTTGCGGGCGTAGCGATAGGCGAGGGCGGCGAGCAGCAGGGCGCCGGCATGCGTGCTCATGTGCAGGCCATCCGCCACCAGCGCGATCGACCCGTACAGCGATCCGCCGACGATCTCCAGGATCATCATCGCCGTGCAGATCCAGATCACCCACCAGGTGCGGCGTTCGCTGCGCTCATGGTCGGCGCGCAGGAAAATATGGTCGTGCCCTGCGAAGGTCGTTTGATCAGACATGTCTTGCCTCACTTCAGATAGGCGCGGATCACGGCCAGGAGCTGCTCGGTCGCGTCGTTGTCCTGCGCGTCGGGATGGGTGTCCGCGTCCACGAGGTGCGAACGGACGTGATCCTCGACGACCTCCGCCATCAGCCCCGCGATCGCCCCGCGGACCCCGGCGATCTGCTGCATGACGGTCTCGCAGCCGGCCTCCGCCTCGAGCGCCCGCTCGATGGCCTCGACCTGGCCCCGGATCCGGCGGACGCGCGCCAGCAGCTTCCGCTTTTCACGAACGGTATGGGTCATCCGGCATCTCTAGCATACTCCCCCTCCCTATGACAGGGGGCGCAGCGCCGCGGACGGCCCCGGCGCGCGACCGCCCTTGACATGGGTCAACGCAGGAACCGCCGGCCGATGCTATCCACCATGACCAGTATCGGCATCCGCCCGGATGCCGTTCCGGACACCCTCGAGCGGCGGATCCTGCACTGTGGAGCATGATGTTTCGCGACGGTCGTTCATATGCGGTTCGGCGCTTGCCGCCGCCGCCGCCGGCGTGCCCGGTCCCGCCGCGGCGGCACCGCCCGCCGCGGATGCCGGGCGGGTGCTCGGCCCCGGCGCAATCCCCGTCACCCTCACGGTCAACGGCACCGGCCACATCCTCGCCATCCCGCCGCAGACGACCCTCGCCGATGCGCTCCGCACGATGCTCGGCCTGACCGGCACCAAGGTCGCATGCGATCGCGGCGCCTGTTCCGCCTGCACCGTCTGGCTCGACGGCAAGCCGATCGTCTCCTGCATGTTCCTCGCCATCGATGCCGCGGGGCATCGGGTCACGACGATCGAGGGGCTGGCGCGCGGCGACGACCTCCATCCGGTTCAGGCCGCGTTCATCGCGCACGACGCCCTGCAATGCGGCTTCTGCACGCCCGGCATGGTCATGAGCTGCGCCGCCCTGCTCGACTCCGTGCCGGCACCGACCGACGCCGAGGTGAGGGCGGCCATCAGCGGACATCTCTGCCGCTGCGGCACCTATCCGCACGTCATCGCGGCGACGCTCGACGCCGCGCGTGTCCGGAAATCCTGAGCATGGCGCATGATCCGTCACGCCGCACCGAGCGCTTCCCCCACGGCATCGCCGGGGCCGGCCTCGGGTCGATCGAGCGGTCGGTGCCGGCGGACGAGCCGCCGCCGCTGCCGCCGAACGCCGAACTCGCGGTCATCGGCCGTTCGGTTCCCCGGCTGAACGGGCGCGACAAGGTCACGGGCGCCACGCGCTACACGGTCGACATCGCGCCGCGCGGCATGCTGCATGCCCGCCTGCTGCGCGCGCCCCTCGCGCATGCCCGCATCCGGGCGATCGACGTCGGCGCGGCCCGCGCGCTCGATGGCGTCCGCGCGGTCGTCATCCTGGCGCAGCCCGGCGATCCCCTGTCGGGCATGGTCCGCTATGCCGGCCAGCCGGTCGCCGCACTCGCCGCCGTCTCGCCGGCCATCGCCAGTGCGGCGCTCGATCTCATCCGCGTCGACTACGAAGCGCTCCCCTTCGTCGTCGACATGGAAGACGCCCGCGCCAGCGAAGCGCCGCCGGTCTATGCCCCCGGCACCGCGCCGGCCGGCCATCCCTCCGGCTTCCCGGCCCCCGCCGGTCTCGCCCGACACGGCAACGTCCGCGCCGCCGTGATCGACCGGCGGGGCGACGTCGCCGCCGGCCTTGCCGCGGCCGATGTGGTGGTGGAGGGCACCTATCGCACCCAGGTGCAGACCCATTGCTGCATGGAGCCCCACGCCATCGTCGCGGACTGGACGGAGGACGGGCTCACCGTCCACATGTCCACCCAGTTCACCGCCGGCATCCGCCACGAACTCGCCGCCGCGTTCGCCCTCCCGCTCACCCGCGTGCGCGTCGTGGTCGACGGCATGGGCGGCGGCTTCGGCTCGAAATCGACCCTCGGCACCTATGGGCGCGCCGCCGTCGCCCTCTCCCGCGCGGCCGGCGCGCCCGTCCGCCTGGTGCTGACCCGCGCCGAGGAGCAGGTCGATTCCGGCAACCGGCCCGGCACGTTCCAGCACCTGCGCATCGGCGCCCGGCGCGATGGCACGCTGACCGCGATCGAACTGACCAGCCATGGCACGGCGGGCGTGGCGCTCGGCGCCGGCGTCGGCGACTTTGCCGGCGCGGTCTACCGGTGTCCGAACCTGCTGACATCGCATCGCGACGTCTTCACCAATGCCGGGCCCGGCTGCGCCATGCGCGCGCCGGGAAACGTGCCGGGCGCCTTCGCCTTCGAACAGGCGATCGACGAGCTCGCCGAACGCCTCGCGCTCGATCCCGTTGCCCTGCGCGACAGGATCGATCCCAGCCCGGTCCGCCGCGAGGAACGGCGGATCGGCGCCGCGCGCTTCGGCTGGGCCGCCCGCCAGCCGCCGGGTTCGGATCGGGGGCCGGTCAAGCGCGGCATCGGCATGGCGCAGTCCCACTGGGGCGCGCATGTGCAGATCAACGCGGCCTGCGAGGTCCGTGTCCTGCGCGACGGCTCGGTGGAGGTGATGTCGAGCGTGCAGGATATCGGCACCGGCATCACCACGGTGCTCGCCCAGACGGTGGCGGAAGTCCTCGGCCTGCGCGCGGAGGATATCACGGTCCGCATCGGCGATACCATCTTTCCGTCGGGGCCGCCGTCCTATGGCAGCCGCACGACGGCGTCGATCACGCCGCCCGCCCGCACCGCCGCCTGGCGCGTCCTCCGCCGCCTGCTGGCCGAAGCCGCGCAGCGCCTGGGCGTCGCGCCGGATGCCCTGATCGCCCGCGCCGGGCGGATCATCGTCCGCGACGATCCTGCCCGGGGCCTGGCCTTCGGCGAGGTCACGGCGCGGCTGCGCACGGATTCCATCAGCGAAGTCGCCTCCCGCGCCGACGATTACGCCGGCTTCGGGCAACGCTACGGCGACGCGGCGACGGCCCGGCAGGATCTCGGCGGCGTGCAGTTCGCCGCCGTCGCGGTCGATACCGAAACCGGCATCATCCGGGTCGAGCGCGTGCTCGCCGTCCAGGATTGCGGCCGCCCGATGAACCCGCGTCAGATCGAAAGCCAGGTTCATGGCGGCATCCTGATGGGCCTGTCCTACGCGCTGTTCGAGGACCGCATCATGGACCGTCACACCGGCCGCATGGTCAACCCCGATCTCGAGCAATACAAGATCGCCGGACCGTACGAGACCCCCGCGATCGATGTCGTCCTCCTCGAAAACTACGAGGCCAACAGCGCAACCGATGCCTACGGCATCGCGGAGCCGGCGAACATCGCCACCGCGCCGGCGATCGCCAACGCCGTCCGCAACGCCATCGGCATCCGCATGCGGCGCCTGCCGATGACCCCGGCCGCGGTGCTGGCGGCGCTCGGCGGCTCTCCGTCCCGGAACCTGCCCCCATGAAGCCGTTCGCCACGCTCCGCGCCCCGACGATCGCCGCCGCCGCCGCCTCGGCCTCCACGACGATGGCGGAAGCGATGACCCGCGCCGGCCCGGCGAACGGCGTCGCACTCCTGCGCGCCGGCGGGATCGACGTGCTCGACCTGCTCAAGGAAGATCTGGTGGCGCCCGCCATGCTGGTGAGCGTCATCGACATTCCCGGCCTCGACGCGATCCGCGAGGATGCCGACGGGCTTCACATCGGCGCGGCGGCCACGCTCGCCGCCATCGCCGCGCATCCGCTCGTCCGCGAGCGCTATCCCGCGCTGGCCTCGGCCGTCGGCCACTCGGCCAGCCCGCAGATCCGCAACGTGGCAACGCTCGGCGGCAATCTGCTCCAGCGCCCCCGCTGCTGGTATTTCCGCTCCGCCGCCTATCGCTGCCTGCGCAAGGGCGGCGGCCACTGTTTCGCGCTCGACGGCGAGAACCAGTATCACGCGATCTTCGACAACCATCCCTGCGCGATCGTGCATCCCTCCACCGCCGCGACGGTCCTTGTCGCGCTCGGCGCCTTCGTCGACCTCGCCGATGCGCACGGAACCTCCCGCCGCGTCGGGCTCGAGAATTTCCTCGTCGGGCCGGCCATCGACCTGCAACGCGAGAACGATCTCCAGCCGCACGAAATCCTGACCGCGATCGTTCTCCCCACTCCGCCGTCCGGCGCCCGCATGGCGCATCTGCGCCAGGGCGAGCGCGATTCGATGGACTGGCCGCTGGCCGATGTCGCCGTGCTGATCGAGATGGATACTGTCCGAACCTGCACGCGCGCCGCCATCATCCTCGGCGCGGCGGCGCCGGTGCCGCATCGGGCGCGCGCCGCGGAAGCGGCGCTGCGCGGGCGCGTCATCACCGATGATGCCGCCCGCGAGGCCGCGCGCGCCGCCCTCGCCGGGGCGACGCCGCTCGCGAAGAACGTCTACAAGCTGAAACTGTTCGAGACCCTCATCCGCCGCGCGATCCTGACCGCGGTCGCATAGCCGCGCCCGGCGCTTGACGGTCATCCCCCGCCGCTGCAATCGCCATCCTGCAACCGCATCGGGACGGAGACGACGGGATGGCCGACGACGAACGACATATCCGCGCGGGGCTGATCGGCTACGGCTATGCTGGCCGCACGTTTCACGCCCCGCTCATCAGGGCCACGGCCGGCTATTCGCTCGTCGCGGTCGCCTCAAGCGATGCGGCGAAAGTGCAGGCCGACCTGCCCGGCATCGCGGTCGAGCAGGCCCCCGCCGCGCTCCTCCAGCGCGACGATATCGACCTCGTCGTCATCGCCACGCCGAACGACTCGCATCGCCCGCTCGCCGAAATGGCCCTCGCCGCCGGCAAGCATGTCGTCGTCGACAAGCCTTTTGCCCTCTCGCACGCCGATGCGCAGGCCGTGGTCGCCGCGGCCGAAGCGGCGCATCGCCATGTCGCGGTCTTCCAGAACCGCCGTTGGGACAGCGATTTCCTCGCCATCCGCCAGGCGATCGAAACCGGCCGCATCGGCGCGGTCCGCCACTTCGAATCCCATGTCGACCGGTTCCGCCCCCAGGTCCGCCCGCGCTGGCGCGAGGCAGCGGGCCCCGGCGCCGGGCTGTGGCTCGATCTCGGTCCGCATCTCGTCGACCAGGCGCTCTGCCTGTTCGGATCTCCGTCGCGGGTCATCGCGAGTTTCGCCGCCCAGCGGCAGGGCGCCACGGTCGAGGACTGGGCGCATGTCGTCCTCGAATATCCCGCCCTGCGCGTGATCCTGCACGCCGGCATGCTGGCGGCGGGCGGATCGCATCGCTTCACCGTCCACGGCGAGGCGGGAACCCTGGTCAAGCGCGCGGCCGATCGGCAGGAAGACCAGCTTCGCGCCGGCATGATCCCCGGCGCGCCCGGCTGGGGCGAGGATCCCGACGATTTGCTCCTCCTCGACGGCACCAGCCCCCCGCTGTCCTCGCCCGCGCCGGCCGGCGACCACCGGGCATTCTACGCGGCGCTGCGCGAGGCGCTGCTCGGCCGCGCGCCGAATCCCGTGCAGCCTGACGAGGCGCTCGCGGTGATGGCGGTTCTCGATGCCGCCGCCCGCGCCGCATCGACCGGCAACGCCGCCATCCCCGTTTCAGGCGCATAGCGGCTCATCGGCTTCCGTCACCCCGACCGGCGCGTTGATTTCCCTCAATGCCGCAAACCCTCCGGCATGGGATCGATAGGCCTCACAGCGCGATCGGGCTTCGGACATGTCGAGCAGCGAGCGGAAGCCGCCCTGTCCCGCCTCCCTCGGGACCGGCGGCGGACGGACCATTCCCTTCGGGCGCGCCCGGCGATGACGGCCGCCGAAACCTGGCTCGCCTTCTTCGCCTGCCTCGCGCTGGTCGGCGCCGCCGGGCCGGTGCTGTCGCGCAACGGCGATATCATCGCGGTGAAGACGGGCCTGACCGGCGGCTGGATCGGCCTGATCCTCGTCGCCGCCATCACCTCGCTGCCCGAACTCGCGACCGGCCTCAGCGCCGTGACCATCGCCAACGCGCCGGACACCGCGGTGGGCGATGTCTTCGGCAGTTGCGTCTTCAACCTCGCGATCCTGATCGTGCTCGACTTCATGCAGCGCGGCGAGAGCGTCTACCGCCGCGTGCGCCAGGGGCACATCCTCTCCGCCGGCTTCGGCGTCGTGCTGATCGGCTTCGTCGGCATGAACATCGCCCTGCACGGCCAGGGCATGGCCTTCGCCGCATTCGGGGTCGGCGGCTACACGCCGATCATCTTCCTGCTTTACGCGCTCGGCGCCCGCGCCGTCTTCTTCTACGAGCGCGACCACCGCGAGGACGCCGCCGAAGACGCGGCCGACCGCTATGCCGGAACCACGCTCGGCACGGCGGTCCGCAGCTATGCGCTCGCTTCGGCGGTCGTCGTCGTCACCGGCACGGCGCTGCCATTCGTCGCCGTGGCGCTGGCCGCGGCGATGGGCTGGCAACAGACCTTCGTCGGCACGCTGCTGGTCGCCGCCGTCACCTCGCTGCCGGAACTGGTGGTCAGCGTCGTCGCCGTCCGCATCGGCGCCGTGGACATGGCGATGGCGAACCTGCTCGGCAGCAACATGTTCAACATCCTCATCCTCGGCATCGACGACCTGTTCTACCGGCAGGGCCCGATCCTGTACCGGGTCTCGCCGGTGCATGTCGTGTCGGCGCTGTCCGCCGTCATCATGTCGGGCCTGCTGATCGCCGGCATATTGTATCGCCCGCAGCGGCGCATCTTCCAAACCGTCGGCTGGATCAGCTTCGGCCTGTTCACGATGTATCTGCTGAATTCCTATGTGATCTTCCTCCATGGCACGCACTGACGAACACGGCGCCGGGCCCGAAACCGCTGATGCCGTGCGCTGGCACGCGCTCGGCCCAGACGCCGCGCTGGCCCGTCTCGGCAGCGACGCGGCGCAGGGCCTCACCGGCGAGGAGGCGAGGGCGCGCGCCACCCGCTTCGGTCCGAACGAAATCCGCGAGGGCCGGCAGCGCGGCCGCCTCGCCATGCTGGCCGCCCAGTTCGCCGATGTCATGATCCTGCTGCTGATCGGCGCCGCCATTCTCTCCGGCGTCATCGGCGAACTCGCCGACACGCTGGTGATCCTCGCGATCGTCGTGCTCAACGCGGCCATCGGCTTCGCGCAGGAGGCGCGGGCGGCGCGGGCGGTCGCCGCCCTGCGCCGCCTCGCGGCCCCCACCGCGGTCGCCCTGCGCGACGGTCACCCCGACCACCTCCCGGCCGACCGTCTGGTGCCCGGCGATATCGTGCTCATCGAGGCCGGCAACGCCATCCCCGCCGATCTCCGGCTGCTGGAGGCCGCCGGCCTGCAACTCGGCGAGGCCCCGCTGACCGGGGAATCCGTGCCGGTCGTCAAGCATGTCGCGGCGGCGCCGGACGACCAGCCGCTCGCCGAACGTCACGGCATGGCCTACAAGGGCACGGTCGTCCTCAACGGGCGCGGCCGCGGCGTCGTCGTCGCGACCGGCATGGCGACCGAACTCGGCCGCATCGCCGCCATGCTCGAATCCGCCGCCGCCCCGCGCACGCCCCTGCAGCAGCGTCTCGCCGTCTTCGGCCGGCAGATCGCCATCGCGGCGATCCTGATCTGCGCGCTGATCTTCGGCATCGGCCTGCTCCGCGGCGAGGCGCCGCTGCTGATGCTGCTCACCGCGCTCAGCCTCGCCGTCGCCGCCATCCCCGAGGCGCTGCCCGCCGTCGTCACCGTCCTGCTCGCGCTCGGCGCCTCCCGCATGGCCCGGGCGCAGGCGCTGATCCGCCGGCTGCCGGCGGTGGAAACGCTCGGCTCCGTCACCACGATCTGCTCGGACAAGACCGGCACGCTCACGCTCAACGACATGCGCCTGACCGAGGTCTGGGCCGGCGGCCAGCGCCAGCCCGTCGCGGCGCTCGGCGGGCACGCGCCGCTGCTCCGCGCCCTGCTTCTCTGCAACGATATCGCCGTGGACGAAACCGCTCACGCCATCGGCGATCCGACCGAAATCGCCCTCTGGCGCGCCGCCGCCGACGCCGGGCTCGACCGTGGGCGCGAGGCGGCGCTCACCCCGCGCGTCGCGGAACTCCCCTTCGATTCCGCGCGCCGGCGGATGACGACCGTGCATCGCGACGGCAACCGCTTCGTCGCCTACACGAAGGGCGCGCCGGAAGCCGTCCTGCCGCTCTGCGCCACGATGACGACGGGGCAGGGGGTCGCCGCGCTCGATCCCGAACCGATCGCGCTGGCGGCCGCGCAGATGGCCGAGGACGGCCTGCGGGTGCTCGCCATCGCCCAGGGCGTCCGCAATGCCATGCCATCCGCCGACGCGCTGGCCGAACTGGAACAGGAGCTGACGTTTCTCGGCCTCGTCGGCCTGATCGACCCGCCGCGGCCCGAAGCGCGCGCCGCGGTCGCAACCTGCCGGGCCGCGGGAATCCGCCCGGTCATGATCACCGGCGATCACCCGGTCACCGCGCGCGCGATCGCCCGTGCCCTCGGCATCGTCGGCGATGGCGGCGATGTCATCACCGGCCGCGAGCTCCAGTCGCTCGACGATCCGGCGCTGGCCCGGCGCGTGCGCGAGGCGAGCGTGTTCGCCCGCGTCGATCCCTCCGAGAAGATCCGCATCGTCACGGCCTTGCAGGCGAACGGCGAGATCGTCGCCATGACCGGCGATGGCGTGAACGACGCGCCGGCGCTGGCCCATGCCGATATCGGCGTCGCGATGGGTCGCGGCGGGACCGATGTCGCCCGCGAGGCCGCGAGCCTCGTCCTGCTCGACGACAATTTCGCGACCATCGTCGCGGCGGTGCGCGAAGGCCGCCGCATCTACGACAATGTCCGCAAGTTCGTCCGCTTCGTGGTCGCCTGCAACTCGGCCGAAATCTGGGCGATCTTCCTCGCCCCGTTCTTCGGCCTGCCGGTCCCCCTGGTGCCGATCCAGATCCTCTGGATCAACCTCGTCACCGACGGCCTGCCCGGCCTTGCCCTTGCGGCCGAACCCGGCGAGCCCGACATCATGAGCCGTCCGCCGCGCCCGCCGCGCGAGGGCCTGTTCGATAACGGCATGTTATGGGACGTGTTCTGGTCCGGCCTCGTCATGGCCGCGATCACGCTGTTCACGGAAGCGGGAGCGCTCCGCCTCGGCGATACCCACTGGCAGACGATGGTTTTCACCGTGCTGACCTTCGTGCAGATGTGGCAGATCATGGCGATCCGTTCGTCGCGCGCGTCGCTGTTCACCCAGGGGCTGCTCTCGAACAGGCCGCTGCTCGGCGCGATCGGCCTCACATTCGCGCTTCAAATGGCGGTGATCTACACGCCCGGCCTCAACGGCGCGTTCAACGCCGCGCCTCTGACCGCCGCCGAACTCGCGGTCTGCGTCCTCGCATCGAGCCTGATCTTCATCCTGCTGGAGCTCGTCAAATGGGTCCGGCGCCTCCGGGCGCGGCGCCGTCAGGCGGCATGAACATCGCCGCAAGCCGCGTCAACGCCCATCCATTCAGGACCATGGCGGTCGGAAATCGTTGCCAGTACGACTCGCTTGACAGGCGCGGTCACAATAGTGTCAGATTGTGAGGAAAGGTTTTGTCGTCTTGCGGCTCGAGCCGCACTCGCTGGTTCGAGAAACGCCTGCCGGGATGGACACGGACCATGGCGGATAACGCCCATTACTGGGTATTGCTGGTCTACACCTTTGTCGTGATCGCTCTGGTCGCGGGTATGATCGGCGTGTCCCATTTCCTCGGCCAGCGGCACCTGAAACGGGCCACCATCGAACCGTTCGAATCCGGCATCGTCACCGTCGGCTACGCCCGCTTCCGGCTTCCCGTGCAATTCTATCTCATCGCGATGTTCTTCGTGATCTTCGATCTCGAAGCCGCCTATCTCTACGCCTGGGCCACCGCCGTCCATGCCGCCGGATGGACCGGCTATGTCGTGATCTCGGTCTTCATCCTCGCCCTGCTCGCCGCGCTCGCCTATCTGTGGCGCGCCGGCGCGCTCGAATGGGGGCCAAAGCCCCGCGCGCTTGCGATAGTGCGGAGGCGCTGACGCCATGCGATTCACATTCGGCAAAGGCGCGACGGGACAACGGCTCTCCACGACCGCGCCTCTTCTCCGCGGCCTCGGCACAGCCGGCCAGCCGGCCGCCCCATCCCCCGGCGGCGGCACCTTCACCGATGCGGTGCGCCGCAACGTGGCCCTCGGCCGGCTGGAAGACATGGTGGCCTGGGGCCGCAAATATTCGATCTGGCCGTTCAATTTCGGCCTCTCCTGCTGCTATGTCGAAATGGCGACGGCCTTCACCAGCAAGTTCGACATCGCCCGCTTCGGCTCGGAAGTGCTGCGCGCCACCCCGCGCGAGGCCGACCTGATCGTCATCTCCGGTACCGTGTTCGTGAAGATGGCGCCCGTCATCAAGTATCTCTACGACCAGATGCTTGAGCCGCGCTGGGTGATCTCGATGGGCGCCTGCGCCAATTCCGGCGGGATGTACGACATCTACGCCGTCGTCCAGGGTGCCGACAGTTTCCTGCCCGTCGATGTCTATGTCCCCGGCTGCCCGCCCCGGCCGGACGCGCTGCTCGAAGGGCTGATGCTGCTGCAGAACTCGATCGGTTCCGAGCGCCGGCCGCTCAGCTGGCTGGTCGGTCCCAACGGCGCCGAGAAGATCGAGCGGCCCAGCTTCCGCGATCTCAAACACCAGGAGAGGCAAGCGGCCGGCAGCCTCCCCACGCCGGACAGCGTTTAGGGAGGGCGGGATGCTGACGGAATTCAACAGCATCCCCGCCACAGAGGCCGAACAGGGTATCGTGTCCGACCTGGTCCGCACGCTCGGGCCGATCTCCTTCACCCTGCAGCAGACCGCCGACCGGATCCCGACCATCTGGATCGATCGCGACATCGTGCACGCCGTGCTCCGGCACCTGCGCGACGGTGCGACAAGGCGCTTCCAGATGCTCTACGACCTCACCGCGATCGACGAACGCCAGCGCGTCCACCGCGATGGCCTGCCGAAATCCGATTTCACCCTCGTCTATCACCTCGTCTCCTTCGAGCGGAACGACGATGTCCGCATCAAGGTCCCGCTCGCCGAGGGCGCGCTCGAGGTGCAGAGCATCGCGGATATCTGGCCCAACGCCAACTGGTACGAACGCGAGGTCTGGGACATGTTCGGCATCGGCTTCGCCGGCCACCCGACCCTGTTCCGCATCCTCACGCCGCCGACCTGGACCGGCCATCCGCTGCGCAAGGACTACATCGCCCGCGCCACCGAAATGGGCCCCTACATCCTCACCGAGGAGAAGGAACGCGCCGAACAGGAGGCGCTGCGCTTCAACCCCGAGGCCTGGGGCATGAAGCGGCACAGCGAGAACTCCGACTTCATGTTCCTCAATCTCGGCCCCAACCACCCGAGCGTCCACGGCGTGTTCCGCATCATCCTCCAGCTCGAGGGCGAGGAAATCGTCGACGCCGTGCCCGAGATCGGCTTTCACCACCGCGGCGCCGAGAAGATGGCCGAGCGCCAGTCCTGGCACACCTACATCCCCTACACCGACCGCATCGACTATCTCGGCGGCGTGATGAACAACTTCCCCTACGTGATGGCGGTCGAGCGCCTCGCGGGGATCGAGGTGCCGTCCCGCGCGCAGATGATCCGCATCATGCTCGCCGAGCTGTTCCGCATCGCCAGCCATCTCGTCTTCTACGGCACCATGTCGCAGGATGTGGGTCAGCTTTCGCCGGTCTTCTACATGTTCTCCGACCGCGAGCGGGTGTTCCAGATCATCGAGGCGATCTGCGGCTTCCGCATGCACCCCGCCTGGTTCCGCATCGGCGGCGTGGCGGCGGACCTGCCCCAGGGCTGGGACCGGATGATCCGCGACTATCTCGGCTACCAGTCCAAGCGGCTCGACGAGTACGACAAGCTCGTCATGCGCAACCGCCTCTTCAAGGCCCGCACGATCGGCGTCGGCGCCTACACGCTGGAGGAAGCGCTGGACTGGGGCGTGACCGGCCCCGGCCTGCGCGCCTGCGGCCTCGGCTGGGACTATCGCCGCCAGCGCCCCTATTCCGGATACGACCAGCTCGAGTTCGACATTCCGATCTGCCACAACGGCGACTGTTACGACCGCGTGGTGGTGCATATCGAGGAAATCCGCCAGAGCCTGCGCATCATCCGCCAGTGCCTCGATAACATGCCGCCCGGCCCCTACAAGTCCGACCACCGGCTGACGACGCCGCCGCTCAAGGAGCGGACGATGCAGGACATCGAAACCCTCATCACCCATTTCCTCAATGTCAGCTGGGGCCCCGTCCTGCCGCCCGGCGAGGCGATGGTCAGCATCGAGGCGACCAAGGGCATCAATGGCTATTACCTGGTCGCCGACGGCGACACCGTCTCCTACCGCACCCGCATCCGCACCCCGTCCTTTCCCCATCTGCAGATGATCCCGCTGATCAGCCGCGGCGCCTATGTCGCCGACCTGATCGCGATCATCGGCAGCATCGATTTCGTGATGGCCGATGTCGACCGCTGAACACAGCCCGGCGTCCGCACCGCTCGATGCCGCCCTGCGCGAGACGATCGCGACCTTTCTGCGCGAGTCCGAAACCCCGCGCGCCGCCGGCATCGATGCGCTGAAGGCGGTGCAGAAGCGCCACGGCCATGTCTCCGACGACCATCTCGCCGAAGTGGCCGCCCTGCTCGGCATGACACCCGCCGAGCTCGACGGTGTCGCCACCTTCTACAACCTGATCTTCCGCCGTCCCGTGGGCCGCCACGTCATCCTGCTGTGCGACAGCGTGGCCTGCTGGGTGATGGGCGCCACCGCCGCGCGCAACCTGCTGCGCCAGCGCCTCGGCATCGAGCCGGGGGAAACCACGCCGGACGGCCGCTTCACCCTCCTGCCGATCGTCTGCCTCGGCTGCTGCGACCGCGCCCCGGCCATGATGATCGGCGACGACCTGCACGGCAACCTCACCCCCGAGCGGATCGACGCGATCCTGGAGCAGTACAGGTGATGGCGATGGCGGACCGACCCCTCACTTCATACATCCAGCCCGGCCGCCAGCCGCTCGACATCGCCGGCTACGAGCGCGCCGGCGGCTACGCGGCGATGCGCAAGGCCTTCGGCATGTCGCCGGAAAGCGTCGTCGAGGAGGTCAAGCGCGCGAAGGTGCGCGGCCGCGGCGGCGCCGGCTTCCCCGCCGGCCGCAAATGGGAAGGCGCGCCCCGCGGTGCGGATGCCCCGCGCCATCGCTACCTCGTCATCAACGCCGACGAGATGGAACCCGGCAGCTTCAAGGACCGTCTCCTGCTCGAAGCCGCGCCGCATCTGATGATCGAGGGGATCATCATCGGCGCTTTCGCGGTCCAGGCCGAAACCGCCTACATCTTCGTCCGCGGCGAATACGTGCTGGCGATGGAGCGGCTCTCCCGCGCCGTGGCCGAGGCCGAGGCGCGCGGCTATCTCGGCGCCGACATCCTGGGCTCCGGCTTCTCGCTCACCATCCACGTCCATGGCAGCGGCGGGCGCTACATCTGCGGCGAGGCCAGCGCGTTGTTCTCAGCACTGGAGGGCAAGCGCGCCGTGCCGCGCACCCGCCCGCCGCGCTCGACGACCAGCGGCCTGTGGGGCAAGCCCACCGTCGTCAACAACGTCGAAACGCTGTGCTGCGTGCCGTCCATCATCGAGCGCGGCGCGGACTGGTTTCTCGGCCTCAGCCGCAGCGCGACCGAAGGCGGCACTAAGCTCTACGGCGTCAGCGGCCGGGTCAACCGCCCCGGTCTGTGGGAACTGCCGGTGGGCACGCCGCTCAACGAAATCATCGAGGAGCATGCCGGCGGCATGCGCGAGGGCTACGAGGCGCGCGCGGTGCTGCCCGGCGGCGCGTCGACCGCGTTCATCATGCGCGAGAATTTCGACGTCCCGATGGATTTCGACTCCGTCGGCAAGATCGGCAGCTGGCTCGGCACCGCCAACATCCTGGTGCTGGACCAGAAGCGCTGCCCGGTCGGCCTGCTGCGCAACATCGAGCATTTCTTCGCCCAGGAATCCTGCGGCTGGTGCACCCCCTGCCGCGACGGCCTGCCCTGGGTCGAGCGCATCCTCACGGCGCTGGAAGCCGGCGAGGGCGAGCCGGATGACATCGAGCTGCTCGCCCATCACGTCGACTTCCTCGGTCCCGGCCGCACCTTCTGCGATCTCGCCCCCGGTGCCATGGCGCCGCTGCGCAGCGGCCTGAAATTCTTCCGTGAGGAATTCGAACGTCATGTCAGCGAGCGGCATTGCCCCTGGCACGACACGGCGGAGGGCTGGGCATGACGACCTTCGAGGTGGACGGCAAGACCCTGACCGCGAAGCCCGACGAAAACCTGCTCCAGGCCTGCCTCGGCGCCGGGCTCGACCTGCCGTATTTCTGCTGGCACCCGGCGCTCGATTCGGTCGGCGCCTGCCGGCAATGCGCCGTCAAGCAATATGACGGGCCGGACGACCAGACCGGCCGCATGGTCATGGCCTGCATGACCCCGGTGCCCGAGGGCGCGCGCTTCTCGATCGCCGATCCCGAGGTCGTCGCCTTCCGCGCCAGCGTGATCGAGTGGCTGATGGTCAACCACCCGCATGACTGTCCGGTCTGCGAGGAGGGCGGCGAATGCCACCTCCAGGACATGACGGTGATGACCGGCCACACCTACCGCCGCTACCGCTTCACCAAGCGCACCCATCGGAACCAGGATCTCGGGCCGTTCATCAAGCACGAGATGAACCGCTGCATCGCCTGTTACCGCTGTTCGCGCTTCTATCGCGACTATGCCGGCGGCCGCGACTTCGACGTCTTCGCCGCCCACGATCACGTCTATTTCGGCCGCCACGCCGATGGCACGCTGGAGAACGAGTTCAGCGGCAACCTGATCGAGATCTGCCCGACCGGCGTTTTCACCGACAAGACGTTTTCCGCGCATTACGTCCGCAAATGGGACATGCGCGGCGCGCCCTCGGTCTGCGCCCATTGCGGCCTCGGCTGCAACACCATCGCTAACGCCCGCGCCGACCGGCTGCGCCGCATCGTCAATCGCTACAACGGCGCGGTCAACACCTATTTCCTCTGCGACCGCGGCCGCTTCGGCTACGGCTTCGTCAACGCGCCGGACCGCTTGCGCGCCCCGCTCCGGCGCGGCGACGATGGAAACCAGGCGACGATCGACCGCGACGACGCGATCGCCCGTCTCGCCGCCCTGCTGCGCGCGGGCGATGCCGTCATCGGCATCGGCTCGCCGCGCGCCTCGCTGGAATCGAACTACGTCCTGCGCCAGCTCGTTGGCGAACAGAATTTCTACCCCGGCGTCAGTGCGGCCGAGGCGCGCCTGCTCCGCCTCGTCGCCGACATTCTCGGCTCCGGCGCCGTGCATGTCCCCTCGCTGCGCGAGATGGAGACGGCGGATGCGGTGCTGGTTCTCGGCTCGGACCTGCCCAACGCCGCCCCGCGCGCGGCGCTGTCGATCCGTCAGGCGGCGCGCGGCGCCGGCATCGCGCGCGCGGTGGCGGCGAAAATCCCCGCCTGGCAGGATACCGGCGTCCGCAATCACGCCGGCGACACCCGCAGCCCCGTGTTCATCGCCACCCCCGCCTCCACGCGGCTCGACGACATCGCGCAGCGCGCCCTCCGCGCCGCGCCGGCGGACATCGCCCGCCTCGGCTTCGCGGTGGCCGCCCGCATCGATCCCGCCGCGCCGGATGTTCCTGCCCTGTCCGAAGGCCTCGCCACGGCGGCACGCGAGATCGCCGACGCGCTGCTCGCCGCGCCGAACCCGCTCGTCGTCTCCGGCGTCGAGAGCGGCGAGGAGAGCATCGTCCGCGCCGCCGCCAACATCGCCGCCGCCTTGCGCGCCCGTGGCAAGACGCCGGCGCTGCTGCTGAACGTTCCCGAATGCAACAGCCTCGGCCTCGCCCTGATGACGGCGGGGGAGGCCAGTGTCGAAACCGCGCTGGCGCGGCAGGCGCCCGTCGTCATCGTGCTCGAGAACGACCTCCACCGCCGCACGCCCGCGGCGGTGCTCGAGGCCACGCTGGCCGCCTCGCGCCTCGTGGTGCTCGACCATTCCGAAAGCCCCACCACGCGCCGGGCCGATCTCGTCCTGCCCGCCGCCAGCTTCGCCGAGGCCGAAGGAACCCTGGTCAGCGCCGAGGGGCGGGCGCAGCGCTTCTACCCGCCGATCATCGCGGAGGACGGTCTCGCCGAATCCTGGCGCTGGCTTGTTGCCGCGGCCCGCGCCGCCGGGCTCCCGTCCTGCGAGAGCCTGACCACGACCGACGCCATCGCCGCCGGCCTGGCCGCCTCGCTGCCGCGCTTCGCCGCGCTGCCCGGTGTCGCGCCGCCGGCGGCGTTCCGCGTCGTCGGCTCCCGCATCGCCAGCCAAACCCGCCGCTATTCCGGCCGCACCGCGATCGATGCCGGGCGCAACGTGCACGAACCGAAGCCGCCCGTCCCGGCGGACTCGCCCTTCAGCGCGACGATGGAAGGCCATCACGGCGCCATGCCGCCGGCCCTGCGCCCGGTCTTCTGGGCGCCGGGCTGGAACTCGGTGCAGTCGCTCAACCGCTTCCAGGCGGAAATCGACGGCCCGCTCAAGGGCGGCGATCCCGGCGTGCGCCTGTTCGAATCCCGGCCGGACGCCGCGCGGCCCTACGACGCATCGATCCCCGCCGCGTTCTCCCCGCGGCCGGACGAATGGCTCGCTATCCTGCTGCCCCGCGTCTTCAATGACGATGAACAGGCCGGCCGCGCCCCGCCCATCCGCGAACGCGCGGCCCCGCCCGCGCTCGTCCTCAACGCCGAGGACGCCGCCTCGCTCGGCGTCGCCGCCGGCCAGAACCTGGCCTGCGAGATCGGCGATGCGCGGGAGGACCTCGCGGTCGAGATCGATCCCGCCCTGCCGCGCGGCGTCGCCGGGCTCGCCGGCTTCGCGCAGAGGCCGCACGCCATCCCCGCATGGCTGCGGCTGCGCCCGGCGGAGCCGCCCGTGTCATGACCCACGGCAACGAGATCGTCATCGGCCTGCTGAACGTCGTGATCGGCCTCGCGGTGCTGATGGCGGCCGCCGCGCTGCTGACCTGGATCGAACGCCGCCTGCTCGGGTTCTGGCAGGACCGTTACGGCCCCAACCGCGCCGGCCCCTTCGGCGTGCTCCAGGTCGTCGCCGACGGCATCAAGCTGCTCTTCAAGCAGGACTGGATTCCCCCCTTCGCCGACCCGGTCATCTTCGTCCTCGCCCCGGCCATCTCGATGGTCACGGTGATGCTCGCCATCGCCGTCGTCCCGGCGACGCCGATGATCGGCATCATCGGCAATCTCAATGTCGGCCTGCTGTTCTTCCTCGCCATGAGCGGGCTCGGCGTCTACTCGGTGGTGCTCGCCGGCTGGTCGTCGAACAACAAGTTCTCGCTCCTCGGCGGCATGCGCGCCGCCGCCCAGATGGTCAGCTACGAGGTCTTCATGGGGCTGTCGCTGGTGGGCGTGGTGATGCTCGCCGGCTCCTTCAACCTCACCGATGTCGTGCACAGCCAGCGGCATCTCTGGTACGTGGTGCCGCAATTCATCGGCTTCGTCGTCTTCTTCCTCGGCGGCATCGCGGAAACCCACCGCCTCCCGTTCGACCTGCCCGAAGGCGAGAACGAACTCGGCGCCGGGTTCCACACCGAATATTCCGGCATGAAGTTCGGCATGTTCTTCGTCGGCGAATATATCGGCATCATCGTCGTCTCGGCGATGACGACGGTGCTATTCCTCGGCGGCTGGTATGGCCCGCTGCTGCCGCCCTTCCTCTGGTTCGCGATCAAGACCGGGTTTTTCGTCGCCTTCTTCATCCTGCTGCGCGCCGCCCTGCCGCGCCCGCGCTACGACCAGTTCATGGCGTTCGGCTGGAAGATCCTGCTGCCGCTCACCTTGCTGAACATTCTCGTCACCGGCGCGCTGATGCTCGCCGGGCCGGCCATATGAAGGGGAGGGGATCATGCTGAGTTCGCTGGTCACGCTCTGGTACACGTTCCTCCACCTGTTCCAGCGCAACGTGACGGTATCCTATCCCGACGAGATGCCCTATCTCGCGCCGCGCTATCGCGGCCGGATCGTGCTCACCCGTGACCCCGACGGCGAGGAACGCTGCGTCTCCTGCTATCTCTGCGCGGTCGCCTGCCCGGTCGACTGCATCAGCCTGCAGAAGACCGAAGCCGAGGGAAGGTGGTATCCCGAATTCTTCCGCATCAATTTCTCCCGCTGCATCTTCTGCGGCTTCTGCGAGGAAGCCTGCCCGACCTACGCGATCCAGCTCACCCCGGATTTCGAGATGAGCGAATACGACCGGCAGAACCTCGTCTACGAGAAGGAACACCTGCTGATCAGCGGCACCGGCAAGTATCCCGACTACAATTTCTACCGCGTCTCCGGCCTCGCGATCCCGGGCAAGGACAAGGGCGAGGCCGCGCGCGAGCGCAAGCCGATCGACACGCGCAGCCTGCTGCCATGAACGCGGACGGGAAGGGGAGGCATAGCGGAACATGAACGCCACCTTCGTCATCTCCGCGATCATCGCGGTCGTCGCGACGGCGATGATGATCACCCGCCCCTCCGCCGTGCACGGGCTGCTCTATCTCACGGTCTCGCTGCTCGCCGTCGCCCTCGTGTTCTTCGTGCTCGGCGCGCCCTTCGCAGCGGCGCTGGAGGTCATCATCTACGCCGGCGCCATCATGGTCCTGTTCGTCTTCGTGATCATGATGCTGAACATCGGCGAGGCGGCGGCCCGGCTCGAAAGCAGCTGGCTGCATCCCGCCACCTGGGTCGGCCCGTCCATCCTGGCCCTGCTGCTGGCCATCGAGCTCGGCGCCGTCGCCGTCTCCGGCGGCCTGCGGCACCCCGCCACGTCGGTGATCAGCGCCCATGCGGTCGGTGTGGCGCTGGTCGGCCCCTACATGCTCGCGGTCGAGCTCGCCTCGTTCCTCCTGCTCGCCGGCCTGGTCGCGGCGTTCCATCTCGGCCGCTCGATCATGGGAACGGACTAGCGGGATGGCGACGGTTCCGCTCGGCCAGGGCCTGCTGCTCGCCGCGGTCCTCTTCGCGCTGGGCCTCGTCGGCGTGCTGGTCCGCCGCAACCTGCTGTTCATGCTGATGTCGCTCGAGGTGATGCTGAACGCGGCCGGCGTCGCCTTCATCGTCGCCGGCGCCCGCTGGGCCTCGCCGGACGGGCAGATCATGTTCATCCTCGTCCTCACGCTCGCCGCGGCGGAAGTCTCGGTCGGCCTGGCACTCATCCTGCTGATGCACCGGCGGATCCCCACGCTCGATGCCGATGCCGGCGACGGTCTGAGGGGGTAGAAAGATGCAGCATTTCCTCTGGCTCGTCCCCGCGCTGCCGCTCCTCGGCTCGATCGTCCTGATGCTCGGCACCGGGCGCCTGTCGCACCGCGCCGAGGCGCTGATCGGCGTGCTCTCGGTCGGCCTCGCCGCCGTCGTCGCCTTCGCCATCGCCGGCGCCTTCCTGCTCGATCCGCCGGCCGGCGCCGCCTACCAGCAGTCCCTGTGGCGCTGGTTCGCGGTCGGGCATTTCTCCTTCGGCATCGCCCTGCGGGTCGATCCGCTCTCGCTGCTGATGATGCTCGTCACCAGCGGCGTCGGCTTCCTCATCCATCTCTTCTCGACCGAGTTCATGGAGGGCGAGGAGGGCTACGGCCGCTTCTTCGCCTATCTCAACCTTTTCGTCGCCGCCATGCTGCTGCTGGTGATGGCCGACAATTTCCTCGTCCTCTACGCCGGCTGGGAAGGGGTCGGGCTCTGCTCCTACCTGCTGATCGGCTTCTGGTGGCGCGACCCCGCCAACGGCCTCGCCGCGCGCAAGGCCTTCATCGTCACCCGCGTCGGCGACACCGCCTTCCTGATCGGCCTGCTGCTGATCGCGAGCCGCCTCGGCACGCTGAACATCGCCGGGGCGATGGACGCCGCGTCCCGCACCTGGCATCCCGGCTCGCCGGCCGCGACGCTGATCGCCTTCCTCCTGCTCGGCGGCGCCGTCGGCAAGTCCGCGCAGTTGCCGCTGCAGACCTGGCTGCCCGACGCGATGGCCGGCCCCACCCCGGTCAGCGCGCTCATCCACGCCGCGACGATGGTCACCGCCGGCGTCTACCTCATCGCCCGCACCCATGTGCTGTTCCTGCTCGCGCCGGCGGCGGAAATCACCGTCGGCATCGTCGGCGCGGCGACCCTGCTGCTCGCCGGCTTCAGCGCCCTCGCGCAGAACGACATCAAGCGCATCCTCGCCTATTCGACGATGAGCCAGATCGGCTACATGTTCCTCGCCCTGGGCGTCGGCGCCTGGCGCGCGGCGATGTTCCACTTCATGACGCACGCCTTCTTCAAGGCGCTGCTGTTCCTCTCGGCCGGCGCCGTCACCATGCGCCTGCATCACGAGCAGGACATCTACCGGATGGGCGGCCTCGCCCGGCGCCTGCCCGCCGCCTTCTGGAGCTTCCTGATCGGCAGCGCCGCCCTTGCCGCCCTGCCGCTGATCACCTCGGGGTTCTACAGCAAGGAGGCGATCCTCTCGGGCGCCTGGGCCGACGGCAATGGCGGCCGCGTGCTCTGGCTCGCCGGCGTCATCGGCGCCTTCGTCACCGGGGTCTACATCTTCCGCGCCGTCTTCATCGCCTTTTTCGGCGAGGAACACACCCATGTCAGCGGCTCCTACGGCTGGCGCGTCATCGTGCCGCTGGTGGTGCTCTCGGTGCTCTCGCTGGTCGGCGGCTTCATCGAACTGCCGCCGGCCTTCGGCCACGTCACGCTGCTCTCCAGGCTCCTCGCCCCGGTGCTGCCCCCGACCAGGGAGGTGACCGACATGACCCCGCTGCTGCTCGCCAGCGCCGCGTCCATCCTCGGCATCGCGCTGGCCGCCGTGCTCTACTGGCGCCCGTCGCGCCCGCCGGCCGAAACGCCGCTCTGGCGCTTCTGGCACGCCGCCGCCGGGTTCGACGCGCTCTATGACCGCCTGCTGGTCCGCCCCGTGATCTGGGCAGCCCGGGTCGACCGCGACGATTTCATCGACAGTTTCTACGACGGCATCGCCTGGGCCACGCAGGCGATCCACCGGGCGATCCGGCGCACCCAGACCGGCCGGGTCCGCCTCTATGCCGCGAGCCTCGCCATCGGCTCGGTCGGCCTCATCGCGATCGCGGTGCTGCGATGATCCTGTTCTGGCTCCTCATCTTCCCGGCGGTCGGCGGCGTGCTGGCCTGGATCGCCGGCGCCCGCAACCCGGATGCCCCGCGCTGGGTGTCGATCGCGGTGCTCACGCTCGAACTTCTCATGGCGCTCCCCCTGATCGGCGCCGCCGCCGCGCCCGGCCATGGCGCCTGGATCGCGCAGTTCGACCACTCGTGGATTCCGCAGCTCGGCATCTCCTTCGAACTCGATCTCGACGGGCTGAGCCTGGTCCTGATCCTGCTGACGATCGTGCTCAGCCTCATCTGCGTCGTGATCTCCTGGACCGAGATCACCGACCGCTCCGGCCTGTTCCACGCCAACCTGCTCTGGACCACCACCGGCGTCATCGGCGTCTTCCTCGCGCTCGACCTGTTCCTGTTCTTCTTCTTCTGGGAACTGATGCTGGTGCCGATGTATTTCATGATCGCGCTATGGGGCCACGAGAACCGCTCCTACGCGGCGATCAAGTTCTTCCTCTTCACCCAGGGCAGCGGCCTGCTCATGCTGGTGTCGATCCTCGTGCTCGTCTTCATCCACCAGCGCGCGACCGGCGATCTCACCTTCGACTATTTCGCCCTGCTCGGCACGAAAATGAGCCCGACCACCGGCTTCCTGCTGATGCTCGGCTTCTTCATCGCCTTCGCCGTGAAGCTGCCGGCGGTGCCGTTCCACACCTGGCTGCCGGACGCCCACACCGAAGCCCCGACCGCGGGTTCCGTGCTGCTCGCCGGCATCCTGCTGAAGACCGGCGCCTACGGACTGATCCGCTTCGTGGTGCCGCTGTTTCCCGCGGCGGCGCACGCCTTCGCGCCGGTGGCGATGGCGCTCGCGGTCGCCGGAATCCTCTACGGCGCGCTGCTCGCCTTCGGCCAGAACGACCTCAAGCGCCTGGTCGCCTACAGCAGCATCAGCCACATGGGCTTCGTCCTGCTCGGCGTCTTCGCCTGGAGCACGCTCGCCCTGCAGGGCGTGGTCGCGCAGATGGTGGCGCACGGCATCAGCACCGGCGCCCTCTTCGTCCTGGTCGGCGCCCTGCAGGAACGCATCCACACCCGCGACATGCGGCGCATGGGCGGGCTCTGGGGGCAGGTGCCGCGCCTGTCCGCCTGCGGCATGTTCTTCGCCATCGCCTCGCTCGGCCTGCCCGGCCTCGGCAATTTCATCGGTGAATTCCTCATCCTGCTCGGCAGTTTCCAGGCCAGCGTGGTCTTCACCGTCATCGCCACGTTCGGGCTGGTCGCCGCCGCCGCCTATTCGCTGCTGCTGGTCCAGCGCGCCTTCCACGGCGCGGCGCGGGAACCGGCACCCCATCGCGCGATCGCCGATCTCTCGGCGCCGCATCTCGCCGTCATGGCGGTGCTGGTGGTCGCCATCGTCGGGCTCGGCCTCTATCCGCAGCCCGTCTTCGACGAGGTGGCGCCAGGCCTCTCCGCCGTGCAGCACAGCGCCGCGGTCTCGGCTTCGATGCCCGAGCACCTCGCGGAGCGCGCGCCATGACCGCCCCGGCCATGACCGCCCCGGCCTTCACCGCCAAGGCCTTCGCCGCCTTCGCGCCCTTCACCCTGCTCGGCGCGGTGACGATCCTGGTCATGCTGCTGATCGCCATCCGCCGCGATCACCGCCTCGTCGCCCTGTCGACCATCGCCGGCCTGCTGCTCTGCTGCATCGCCCTGCCGCTCGCCGCCCCCGCATCCCCCGTCGCCGTGACGAAGCTGTTCGTGATCGACGGCGCCGCCCTGTTCTACGCGGGCCTCGTGCTCGTCTCCGCCCTGGTCGTCGCCGCGCTCTCCTGGGTCTATCTCGACCGGGTGGGCGAGGGGCCGCGCGAGGAATACTATCTCCTCCTGCTCACCGCGACGCTGGGCGCCGCCATCCTGCCGGCGAGCGTGCATTTCGCCTCGTTCTTCCTCGGCATCGAAACGCTCGGCATCTCGCTGCTCGGCCTGATCGCCTATGCCGGCCCGCGCGGCAGCGCGGCCGAGGCGGGCACGAAATATCTCATCCTCAGCGGCGCCGCCTCCGCCTTCCTGCTGTTCGGCATGGCGCTGATCTATGCCGCCTTCGGCTCGATGTCCTTCGCCCGCATCGGCGCGCTCGCCCATCAAGCCGGCCCGGCCGATCTCTACCGCCTCGCCGGCATCGCGCTCATTCTCGCCGGCGTCGGCTTCAAGCTCTCGCTGGTCCCGTTCCACATGTGGACGCCCGACGTGTACGAGGGCGCGCCCGCGCCTGTCACCGCCTTCATCGCCGTCGTCTCGAAAATCGCGGTCTTTGCCGTGATCCTGCGCTTCTTCGCCCTCGCCGGCGCTCATGCGGATGTCTCGCTCCGCGCCGGCATCGCCGCGGTCGCGATCCTGTCCATGCTCGCCGGCAACCTGCTCGCCCTGCTGCAGACCAACGTGAAGCGCCTGCTCGCCTATTCCTCCATCGCCCATCTCGGCTACCTGCTCGTCGCCTTCCTCGCCGCCCCGGCGCTCGGCGTCGATGCGGCGGCCTATTACCTAGCCGCCTACGCGGTCACCAGCCTCGGCGCCTTCGGCATCGTCGCGCTGCTCAGCGCGCCGGGCGCGGGGCGCGATGCCGACCGGATCGAGGATTACCGCGGCCTGTTCCGCACCCGCCCGTTCCTCGCCGCGAGCCTCGCGCTGATGCTGCTCTCGCTCGCCGGCATGCCGCCGACGATGGGCTTCATCGCCAAGTTCTACCTCGTCGTCGCCGGCGTCGGCACCGCCCTGTTCTGGCCGGTCGCCGCACTCCTGCTCGGCAGCGTGATCGGCCTCTACTACTATCTGCGCATCCTCGTCGCGATGGCGCTGCCCGCCCCCGGCGATGCGGAGGCGCGACATCCGATCGCCGTGCCCCCGCTCGGCAACGCGGTGATCGGCGCGCTGCTGGTCCTGCTGGTGGTGCTCGGCGCCTATCCCGCGCCCGCCCTCGCGCTGATCCGCATGACCATCGGCCACGGCTGACCGCCGCCACCGCCGCCCGTCATGGCCATGCGCCCTACCGCTGTGCATCCTGCATGGCTGGTCACCCCGACGCCGCCTCAAAATGCTGGCATCGGGACGGCGGAAGAGTCATACTCCCGATAACGTTTGAGTGATGGCCCGCGCATGGCGCGCCATAGTCGGATGCACCGCCCGCACGGGCAGGCGCACCAGCCCGGAAAGCGGTTTCCAGCATCCGCCTGTGCCGGATCTCCATGCAGGCGGGCGTTTCGGTCCTGTCCTTCACGGAACGCGGAGAAAAGTCATGACAACGATACGCCAGGTGCTCGACCAGAAGGGCTGGGGCGCCATCGTGCTCAGCGCGAATCATTTCATCCCGCAGGCCGCGCGGTTTCTCACCGCCAAGCGCATCGGCGCCGCCCCGGTGGTCGACGATCGCGGCGCGCTGGTCGGCATGCTCTCCGAGCGCGACATCATGCGCTTCGTCGGCGAATTCGACGGCGACATCAAGGACCGCACGGCGGCCGACCTGATGACGACGCTGGTCGCCTCCTGCACGCCCGAGGCGACGATCCTCGACGCGATGCTGCTGATGACGACGCATCGCTGCCGCCATCTCCCCGTCTTCGAGGACGGCGTGCTGGCCGGCGTCGTCAGCATCGGCGATCTGGTGAAGGCCCGGCTGGAGGAAGCCGAGTTCGAGGTCGATTCGCTGCGCGCCTACATCGTCTCCTGACGCATCCCGCGCGTGGGCCTCACCGGCTCGCCGGCAACCCCCGCGCGAGCAACCCCTGCATGCCGGCCTCATTGACGGGCTGGCCGAAATAGAAGCCCTGCACGCAGGCCGCGCCGAGCCGGCGCACATGGTTGAGCTGCACCTGGGTTTCGACGCCCTCCACCGTGATCGGCATCCTGATGGCCGTGGCCATGCCGACGATCGCGTTCAGGATCGGCGTCTCGTCCGTCTCCGCGCGGATCCGGCGGAGGAAGGACTGGTCGATCTTCATGGCGTCGAACCGAAACGCATCGAGCTGGGCGAGGGACGAATAGCCGGTGCCGAAATCGTCGAGCACGAGCCGCACGCCCAGCTCCCGCAGCCGGTGCAGCGTCGCCAGGTAATGGCGGTTGCGCGAGACGAGAACGGTTTCGGTGATCTCGAGATGAAGCCGGCGCGGGGCGAGCCCGGTCGCCTCCAGCACATCGCGCACCAGCGCCGGCAGATCGGCCAGTTCGATCTGCCGCGGCGAGACATTGACGGAAAGGCCGACGGCTTCCGGCCACCGGCACGCGGCGGCGCAGGCCTGCCGCAGCACCCAGGCGCCGATCGGCGCGATCAGGCCGGACTCCTCGGCGAGCGGAATGAACTCCGCCGGCGGAATGCGGCCCTGCTCCGGATGGTTCCAGCGCAGCAGCGTTTCCGCGGCGGCGATCGTGCCATCCGCGGTGCGGACGATCGGCTGGAACGCCAGTTCGAGCTCGCTGCGCCCGAGCGCGTCCGCGAGGTCGCGCTTGAGCTGCCGCTTGCGCAGGCTCTCCTGTTCCATCGCCGGCGTGAACACCCGGAAACTCCCCGGCGCCTCCGTCCGCGTCTCGTACAGCGCGAGATCGGCATGCCGGCACAGCCGCGCCGCGTCCCGATCCGCGAGCGAGGCGATCGCGAGGCCGATCGACAGGCTGATCCGCAGCGACAGGTCGCCCAGCTCGAACCGCTCCTCCATCGCGCCGACGATCCGCCGCGCCAGCGTCGTCGCATCCCCCGGCCGGCGCATGCCGTTCAGCAGGATCATGAATTCGTCGCCGCCGGTCCGCGCCAGGATGTCCCTCGGCCGCAGGCACGATTTCAGCCGGCGGGCGACGGTCTTCAGCACCTCGTCGCCCACGCCGTGGCCGAATGAATCGTTGATCTCGGTGAAGTAGTTCACGTCGGCGCAGATCAGCGCCATCGCGCGGCCCCTGGCCTGCGCGGTCAGCGCCGCCTCGAGCCGGGTGAAGAATCCCCTTCGGTTGAACTCCCCGGTGAGCGAGTCGGTTTCCGCCGCCTCGATCAGCCGGTCCTGCGTCAGCTTCCGCTCGGTGACATCGCGGACGAACAGCGAGATGTCATCCTCGCCCGGATAGAGATCGGCCTCCAGCCAGCGCCCGGTCGGCGCCCATGACAGTTCGAGCCGCACCGGCGCGCCGGTCGCGGCCGCGCGCTCCGCGCCGGCCGCCAGCCGGTGGCCCGCGGTGCCGGGGAACAGGTCGGCGAGCCGGTTGCCGACGATCTCCTGCCCGGCGCCTGCGAACCGCGCCGCCCGCGCGTTGGCGAACCGGGCGCGGCCGCCACGATCGAACACGATCACCGCATCCCGCGTCGCCTCCAGCACGCGAAAGGCCAGCGCCTCCGACGATCGCAGCGCGGCCTGCATCCGCCGGTACGCCGTCACGTCCTGGGTCACGCCCCTGAGCCGCCTCGCCCTGCCGCCCGCCTCGCCGATCGGCTCCGCGTACGACACCACGTCCAGCGTCCGTCCGTCGAACGCGGTGAGCCGGTGCTGCACGCTCACCGGCTGTCCGGCCTTCAGCCCGGCGACAAACCGCCGCAGCATCAGCCGGCGATCGGCCGGCGGAAACAGTGCCCGCAACTCGTCGAGCGTCACCGGCCGGTTCCGCGCCTCGCCGCCGGCGAGCTGCCAGGTCTCGGGCGAGAAGCGGATCTCGCCGGCCGCAAGGTCCCATTGCCAGCTGCCGATCTGCGCGAGCCGGTGGGCGGCGGCCTGTTCGCGCGTGCGCTCGGCGAGCTGCTCGGCGCGAAAACGCGCCTCGGCCTTCTCCCGCGCCAGCTCCTCGGCAAGGGTGCGCAGCGTGGTGATGTCGGTCGTCGTGCCGACCATGCGCACCGGGCGACCCGCGATGTCGCGCTCAACCACCATGCCCCGGCTGAGAACCCATTTGTACGATCCATCGGCGCAGCGCAGCCGATGCTCGACCTCATAGCGCGCGGTCCTCCGGTCGAAATGGTCCTGCATCGTCTGCCGGACATAGTCGAGGTCATCCGGGTGGACGCGGGCATAGGCCGCCTCGATATGCGAGCGGGCCGGCATCTCGGCATAGCCCAGGATCCGCCACCAGCCCCGCGAATACCGGATCTCCCCGGTCACGACGTCGCGATCCCAGATCCCCGTTCCGCTCTCCTCCACCGCGAGATTGACGATGTCGGTGAAATCGTCGGGCCTGTTGCCGGCGAGCGTCATCCCGGCGGGAGTCCGGCCCGGCCAGCCTTGGCCCCGATGCCGGGCCGGCGGGATCTCATCGTCGATCCATTGTTATCTGACCTGACCCGGCCGGGCATCGGCGCGCCGCCCAAGGCGGCCGGCAGCGACCGCCGCATCCGGCCGCGCCGACTTCATGGCGGCGCGATCCGGTCGTCTGTATTGAACAGACTCACATCCCAACGAACAAAAAAGCATAAACAAGCCTATTCATGTGCCGGCATTCCGGGAGCTGTTGATCCGAACTGTTCCACCATGGCGGATTCGTCTTGTTTTTGCGGCACAATAGTCGAATTGCCTAAATTTTGTCATTTTTTTAATAAAAAGCAATTGCCGAAGCCGCAACAGAAAATCAAACGCGCCTCGCCACGCCGGTTTCCGAAAAATCATGGTCCAGACTGTAGCCTTTTCAAACCGGGTCCGCATCGGCGCGCAAGGTGCGGGTCGCGGAAGGCGGCATCGCCACCGCGCGACGATACGCCGATGCCGCAAGCGCGCCAACCGGGGCTTTCCCGGCATCCATTCCAATGTCGCGCCTTAATCGAAAATTAACAGGCGCATGTTACATCTTTCCGCATCGGGAAAATCCACGAGGCGCGGTTGCACTGGCGAATGACCTGCATCGGACCAACGCAAGCCGCGGCGCGGACCTGCCATGCCGCAGGGTGCCGCCAGCCTCGCCCGGGCGCACTTCCCGCGCCGATTCGCAAAAGCCGATTGTTCCGGAGGTAGAGTGACAGCAGACAACGCCGCCTTGGTGGCATGGACGGCGCGCGTAGCGCAGGCAACACGGAAGCTGCTGCCGAAAGGCGGCGACCTTGCCTGGCTCCTGCGCCAGAGCATGCATACGCATTTCCAGCGCCTCGCGGTGCTGCCGGTGTTCGGCCTGTCGCGCGGGCCGGTCCGCGTGCTCGATGTCGGCGCCGGCACCGGCGCCCTGTGCCTCGACCTTGCCTGGATGTGCGGTCCCGAAGCCCGGATCACCGCCGTCGACAACGACGCCCACGGCCTCTCGCTGCTGCGGGACCTCGCCGCCGCGCTGCACCTCGCGGTCGATGCCCGGCTGGCAGACGCCTATGCGCTGCCGGTCGAATCCGCCAGCCAGGACCTCACGCTGAGCCGCTTCCTGTTCCAGCACCTCGAACGGCCGGAGGCCGCGCTCGCCGAAATGGTCCGCGCCACCGCCCCCGGCGGCCGCGTCGCGGTCATGGAGGTCGATGACGGCGCTTGGTTCTCCTACCCCGACGAACCTCCGGCCCTGGAGCGGCTGAACGGCGCGGTCCGTCAGTTGCAGGCCTCGGTCGGCGCCGGGCGGCAGGTCGGGCGGCGTCTCTACCGGATGTTCCGCGCCGCCGGGCTCGCGGACGTGCAGGTGCTGGCCGTCCCGCGCGTGCGCCTCGGCCTCACCTACGGTCGCGATTCCGAGCTCGAAACGCATCAGAAGGAGTTCTACCTGAACCAGCGCGACCGTCTGATCGGCGCCGGGCTGATGACCGCGGCCGAATTCGACGAGGCGATGCGGGCGCTCGATGCCAGCTTCGCCGCCGACGATTTCGGCTTCGCCTGCGAATTCGTGGCGATCGGGCGGGTGCCCTGACCCGGCGCGCCGGGCCGGCCCGCGTCCTCAGCCGCTGCCCGGCGTGATTCCGGCGGACCGGATCCGGTCCGAGGCCGAGAGCAGCGCCTCGGCCAGCGCCGCCGCCGGATGCCGTCCCTCCGGGCCGATCACCACGAACTCGGTGAGTCCCAGGAGCGGCAGCCCGGCATCCGGCGGCACCGGCGCGAGGCCCGGCGGAATCAGCCGGGCCGCGTGCGCGGCGAACCCGAGCCCGGCCAGCGCCGCCGCCCGCAACCCGCTCAGGCTGCCCGAACTGCACGCGATCCGCCACGGCAGATGCGCCCGGTCCATCGCCTCCAGCGCCCGCTCCCGCGTCACACTCGGCGGTGGGTAGAGCACCAGCGGCACCGGCTGCCCCGCAACCGGCCGCTTCCCCGGCCGCGCGATCCACACCAGCTCCTCCGCCCAGGCCACCCGCCCGCGCCGGTCGCCCGCCCGCCGCTTCGCGAAGATCAGGTCGAGTTCGCCGGCGTCGAAACCTGCATAGAGCGTCTGGCTCAGCCCCACCGTCAGTTCGAGATCCACCTCCGGATGCCGCCCGGCGAAATCGGCCAGCACCTCCGGCAAGGCGCTGAACACGAAATCCTCCGACGCGCCGATCCGGATCCGCCCGCGCAGCGCGCTCGCCGCGAAATAGGCGTCGATCCGCGCCTCCGCCTCCAGCAGCCGGCGCGCGAAATCCAGCAGCGCGTCGCCATCCGGCGTCGGCGAGACGCGGTGCGTATCCCGCGCGATCAGCCGCCGCCCGGCCAGCGCCTCCAGCCGCGCCACGTGCTGGCTCACGGTCGACTGCCGCAGGCCGAGATGCCGCGCCGCGCGGGTGAAGCTGCGCGCCTCGACCACCGCGATGAAACTCCGCAGCAGCACCGGCTCGAATCGCGGGCGCGCCGGCGCCTGGCCAGCATGATTATCATAAATCATGATTGCCGATATCACGTTCATCACGATTGTCCATGACCGGCATCCTGCTACATCGGCGTCATGTCCATACGCGCCACGCTGTCCCGCCTCGGGATCGACCCCTACCTGTTCTTCCTCCTCGGCACCGTGGCGCTCGCCGCGCTGCTGCCCGCGCGCGGCCTCGCCGCCGTCGTGGTCGGGCACGCGGTTCACTGGGTCGTCGCCCTGCTGTTCTTCGTCTACGGCGCCAAACTCTCCACCGCCGAGGTCCTGCGCGGCCTGCTGCACTGGCGGCTCCAGGGCGCGGTGTTCGCCTGCACCTTCATCCTGTTTCCCGCCCTCGGCCTCGCCGCGGTCACCCTGCTCGGCTCCGCCCTGCCGCCGGCGCTGGCCACCGGCATCATCTTCGTTGCCATCCTGCCCTCCACGGTGCAGTCATCCATCGCCTTCACCTCGATCTCCCGCGGCAACGTGCCCGCCTCGCTGTGCAGCGCGTCGGTCTCGAACCTCGCCGGCATGGTGATCACGCCGCTCCTGGTCATGCTGCTGCTGCACGCGAAGGGCGGGTTCAGCGCCGGCGCGCTGGAAGACATCGCGCTCCAGCTCCTCGCCCCCTTCGCGGCCGGCCAGCTGCTCCGCCCCATCCTTGGCCCCGTCCTGCAACGCCACCGCCTGATCACCACCATCGTCGATCGCGGCTCGATCCTCGTCGTGGTCTATGCCGCCTTCAGCGCCGGCATGGTCGGCGGCATCTGGTCGCGCGTCTCGCCGGAAAGCCTGGTCCTGGTCATGCTGGTCGATGCGGCGCTGCTCGCGCTGGTGCTCACCGTCACCAGCCTCGCCGGCGCGCTCGGCTTCTCGCGCGAGGATCGGATCACCCTCATCTTCTGCGGCTCCAAGAAATCGCTGGCGAGCGGCATCCCGATGGCGAACATCCTCTTCCCGGCGCAGACCGTCGGGCTGATCGTGCTGCCGCTGATGCTGTTCCACCAGTTCCAGCTCTTCGTCTGCACGCTGATCGCCCAGCGCTTCGCCCGCCAGCCGGCGGCGGCTCCCGCCATCGCCGCCCCCGAACGCCGCCTTGCGGCCTGACGCCGGGGTCCGCCTACCGCCCCGGCTTGAGCAGCCGCGCGAGCTCGCCGGGCAGAAGCCCCGCGAGCCCGAGTTCGGCGCAGCTCTCCCGCCAGCGCGCGAGATAGGTGCCGAGCGGCAGGTGGCTCCGCTCCGGCCAGCGGTTCAGCGCGCCGATATCGGCCACCGCCGTCTCGTCCGCCTCCAGCAGTTCCAGCACCGCGGGCACGGCGGGCCGGGCGGCGATCACGGTCCCATGCGTCGCGAGGAAGCCCGCCTGCGCCGCATACCAGCCGCCGAGCCCGGCATCGGCGCCCTGCGCCCGCGCCTCCGCCAGATCCTGTTCGAGCAGGTTCCGCCGATACGCGCGGATCGGCGCCGCATAGGCATTGTTGTGCGGAAACGGCGGCGCCACCGCCCAGCCCTCCGCCAGCCGCCCGAGGCCGCGCAGCGAGAACGCCTCCACCACCGCCTCCTCCAGCCACTGGCACGGGTTGCGCGGCGCATCGCCCCACATCCAGCTATTGGCCATCACATGGCCGAGCTCATGGCCGAACTGGTAGGAGAGATTGATCCAGTCCCGCGCGCCGACATCGACGGCGACGATCGCGGTACCCGGCGCATCGGTATGCAGCCAGACATGCGGCGGGCCCGAGGCAACGTCCTGCACCCGCAGCGCCGCCGGCTGCCGGTCGGAGACAAGCCTGATCCCGTCGAGGCACGCGGCGCGCATCCGCCCGAGCACCGCGAGCACATCGCCGGGCGCCGAGCCGCGCCACGATCCCGCGAGCGAGAGCGGCGCGGTGAGAAGGCTCGCCCCGGTCGGCGTCGCGGCGTCTGCCGTCATGCTCGCTCCCATCATCAACGGTGCCGAGGCCGCGAGCCACAGCACCCTCCTGCGCGCCAGGCGGCAGATAGCGCGATGCGGCACGGGCGTTCGCTCCCCATCCGCGGGCAGGGCAGTGGCGTCGGCATCGGTCATGCAAGAGAAACTAACACCAGCGCCGGCCCGGCGAAAGCGGAATCGTTTCGCCGCCGCCACGCCGCGCACCCACCGCGCGCCATCGATCGAAAAAGCCCAATGCCGATATCGATCTTTTCTATCGCTCACGGAAACTTGCTGTCACATAAACTTGCTCTGAACCCCCTGTGAGATTCCGGAAACAGGGTGGTCACTCCAGTCCGCTGCCCTTATTTCAACGGCGATCATGACGGAGGATCGCATTGTCGTTGTGTGATGAGGCGCGTCTGAAGGAACGGCGGTTCCGCCCGTGGCGCCGTCTGGCGCCGCTAACGCCATTGCTGCTCACCGGCTGTTCCGGCGGGCCGTTCCGCGTGTTCGACCCGAAGGGGCCGGTCGCCCGCGCGTCGCTGAATTTCACCATCATCGACGTCGTCGTGATGGCCTTCATCATCGTGCCGACGGCGTGCTTCATCCTCTGGTGCATCTGGCGCTACCGCCGCTCCCGCGCCGCCGCCTACAGCCCCGGCTTCAGCCACTCCCTGAAGCTCGAAGCCGTCATGTGGGGAATCCCGATCGTCGTCGTCGCCGGCCTTGCCTATGCCTCCTACAACGGCACCTTCGCGGTCGATCCCTACGGCCCGCATGTCCTGCGCATGCCGGCGAGGGCAGGGCGCTCGCACCCGCTGAAGATCGACGTCGTCGCAACCGACTGGCAGTGGCTCTTCATCTATCCGAAGCAGCATGTCGCCAGCGTCGACCGGCTCGTCGTGCCCGCCGGCCGCAATGTCGAGTTCCGCCTGACCTCGACCAGCGTCGTCAACGACTTCTTCATCCCCCAGCTCACCGACATGATCGACGTGATGCCCGGCATGCGCACCAAGGATGCGATGCGCGCCAACGGCCAGGGGCGCTACGAGGGCTTCGCCGCCAATTTCAGCGGCGCCGGCTTCTCCTGGATGCGCTTTGCCACCGATGTCGTCGGCAAGAGGGGATTCGCGAAATTCGTGCGCCACGCGGCAGCCGCCCCGGCCGCGCTGACCTACGCCACCTTCGAGCGTTTCGCGCGGCCGACGATCAATCTCGACCAGCGGCCGCGCTATTTCAGCGCCCCGGCGCCGCACCTGTTCCGCCGCATCGTCGAGGCGTCGCGCAACGGCAAGACCTACCCGGTTCCGCCCCGCCTCACCGAAGCGATGGCGCGGGACCTGCGCGCCGGGGCCAGCTATTTCTCTCATCCGGCCGCGTCGCGCGGAACATCCGGCTGACGCCGGCAGCGGAAAGGAAGACTGCGTGCTCGTTCATCTTCAAGGTCCATGGTCGCCGCTGCTCGGGCGCCTGACTCTGAGTGCCATCCCCTACACGAGCCCGATCGTCGACGGCGCCTTCGTCTTCGCCGCCGGCGCGGCCGTCATCGTCATCGCCGCCATCACCCTCTCCGGCCGCTGGGGCTATCTCTTCCGCGAATGGCTGACGACGCTCGATCACAAGAAGATCGGCGTGATGTATGTCATCGTCGGCCTCGTGATGATGTTCCGCGGCTTCATCGACGGGCTGATGATCCGCACCCAGCAGATGATGGCGGACGGTCCGCATTCGCCCGGCCACCTGCAGGCCCTGCACGGCTACCTCCCGCCCTTCCATTTCGACCAGATCTACAGCTCGCACGGCGTGA
This sequence comes from Acidiphilium sp. JA12-A1, assembly GCF_000724705.2. Classification (NCBI taxonomy): domain Bacteria; kingdom Pseudomonadati; phylum Pseudomonadota; class Alphaproteobacteria; order Acetobacterales; family Acidocellaceae; genus Acidiphilium; species Acidiphilium sp. JA12-A1. The sequence goes on along the minus strand of NZ_JFHO01000053.1, from coordinate 2,837 downwards.
TCATGATCCTGCTCGCCGTCACCCCGCTGCTCACCGGCCTGTCGAACATCATCGTCCCGCTGCAGATCGGCGCGCGCGACATGGCGTTTCCCTACCTCAACGCCGTCGGCCTCTGGCTCACCGCCGTCGCCGCGGCGCTGGTGATGCTCTCGCTCTTCGTCGGCGACTTCTCGCATGACGGCTGGATCGGCCTGATCCCGCTCACCGAACTGCCCTACAGTCCCGGCGTCGGCGTCGATTACTGGATGTGGGCGATCCAGATCGGCAGCGTCGGCACCACGCTCAACGCGATCAACATGATCGCGACGATCGTGAAACTCCGCGCTCCGGGCATGACCTGGTCGCGGCTGCCCTTCGTGGTCTGGACCTCGCTGACGACCAACATCATCGCGCTGACGGCCTTTCCCATCCTCGGCGTCGCCCTGGCGATGCTCGGCGCCGACCGCTATCTCGGCACCCATTTCTTCACCGCCGGTCTCGGCGGCAACCTGATGCTCTACACCAACCTGTTCTGGATCTGGGGGCATCCGGAAGTCTATTTCGTCGTCCTGCCGGCCTTCGGCTTCATCTCCGAAATCATCCCCACCTTCGCCGAAAAGCCGCTCTTCGGCTACGCGACGATGGTCATCGCCACCTTCGCCATCGGCGGCATTTCCTGGGGCGTCTGGCTGCACCATTTCTTCACCATGGGCGCCGGGCCGGGGATCAACATCTTCTTCAGCACCGCCACCATGCTCGTCGGCATCCCGACCGGCGTGAAGGTGTTCAACTGGGCGCTGACGCTCTGGCGCGGCCGCCTGCGCTTCGAGCCGCCGATGCTCTGGGCGCTGGGTGCCTTGTTCCTCCTCCTGGTCGGCGGCCTCACCGGCATGATGCTGGCCATCCCCGCCATCAACTACACGGTGCATAACAGCGTGTTTGTGGTGGCGCATTTCCACTGCATGATGCTGCTGATCGCCTACGCGATCTTCGGCGCCATCATCTTCTGGTTTCCCAAGCTCTTCGGCTTCCATCTCGACGCGCCCTCGGCGCGCGCGAATTTCTGGTCCTTCTCGGTGGGCACCGTGCTGGTCTTCGGCGCCATGTTCGCCCTCGGCCTGATGGGCATGACCCGCCGGCTCGACTATCTCTCCAACCCCGGCTACGAGCCGCTGCTGATCGTCGAGGAAATCGGCATCTTCTTCTACTGCGTCTCGGTCTACTACTTCGCGAAGATGATCTGGGTGAGCATCCGCGATCGCGCGCGCAACCGCGCCGGCGCCGATTGCTGGACCACCGGCCGCACGCTCGAATGGCTCACCCGCACCCCGGTGCCCTTCTACAATTACGCCGTCATTCCCGTCGTGAACGAGCGCGACGAGCTGGCCTGGCGGCGCGAGCGCGGGGTCGAGTCGGTGCAGCCCGACATCACGGCGGACATCCATTTGCCGAAGAACACGGTGGCGCCGCTGCTGATCGGCGCGCTGTCCATGGGCTTCGGCTTCGGCATGGTCTGGCGGATCTGGTGGCTCGCCGGCCTCTCCCTGCTCGGGATCATCGCGGTCGTCATCGCCCGCTCCTTCGTGCGGCAGACCGAGTTCGTGCTCACCGCCGAGGAGTTGCGCCGGCACGAGGCCGGGCAGCACCTGTCCGACATTTCGGCCGACCATATCAGCCCGCCGGTCGCCGAGCTGGAGCTGTTCTCATGAGCGATACGGATCTCACCCTCTGGGTGCGCGGCGAGCCCCCCGCGCACGATGCGATCGGCACGCAGACCTACGGCTTCTGGCTCTACATGATGAGCGACGCGCTGATCTTCGCCGCCCTCTTCGCCTCCTACGGCGTGCTCGATCACGCCTGGAACGCCGCCGGCGGTCCCACCGCGCGCGCCATCGTCCACCCGGTCGAGGCCTTCTGGCAGACCATCCTGCTGTTCGGCGCGGTCCTGTCCGGCAGCCTCGCCATGGCCGGCATGAAGCGCCGCAGCCGGCCGGCGGCCGCCGGCTTCCTGCTGCTCGCGGCCCTGCTCGGCACCGGCTTCGTCGCCCTCGAACTGCGCGACCTGGTCACCCTGGTCATGGCCGGCGACACGCCCGAACGCAGCGCCTTCCTCTCGATGTTCTTCCTCCTCGTGGCCACCCACGGGCTGCACGTCATCTTCGGCCTGCTGTGGATGGGGGTGATGATCGTGCAGGTCCTCGCCTTCGGCTTCACCGCCCCGGTCGTCACGCGCCTGCTCAACATGCAGATGTTCTGGCAGTTCCAGGCGGCGATCTGGGTCTGCGTCTTCGTCTTCGTCTATCTCCAGGGAGCGATGTGATGTCCGCCCGCCACGCCGATCCGCTCGACCATCCCGAAATCGCCCTCGTCAGCGCGCCGGCCGCCGTGGCCGGCACGCTGCTGGCCCTGCTGGCGATGGCGGTCGCCCTGCTGCTCACGCTGCTCCACGCCGGCACGCCGGCGATGCGGATGGCGGGCGCCGGCTGCCTCGCCGTCGTCGCCCTCGTCTCCCAGGCGCTGTTCCTCTTCCGCCTCGGCCTCGGCGAGACGCAGATCTGGAAGACGGTCGCCCTCGTCCTCGTCCTGCCGCTCTTCGTCGTCACCATCGGCCTGACCGACATCATGTTCCATTCCCTCCAGGCCCGCACCATGCTGGAGATCCCGCTGCACGGCGGCCTCGGCCCGTAAACGCCCGCGCGCGTTGACACACCGGGCGTGCGCGCGCGTTTACACCGCCTGCGTCCTCGCGCATCATCCCCTCATGCAGACGCAGCGCGACTGGGCCGCCCTGCTCGCGGCCGCGCAGGCGGGCGACCGCCGCAGCTACGAGGCGCTCCTGCGGGCCGCGCTGCCCTGGC
>NZ_JFHO01000054.1:0-13732 GCF_000724705.2 Acidiphilium sp. JA12-A1 | reverse complement strand
CGAGGCCGCCCTCGTTGCCGCCGACCTCCTGGCTCGGCGCCGCGCCAGGCAGGTCATTACTGCTGATGCATGAGGTTGAGGTGCTCGCCCTTCCGAAGCCGGGCATTCACCGACCGCCGTGTGAACGGCTGACCTCGCGCTCGCTCACGGGCTCTACTGCGATCCACGGCGTCCTCCAGTTGCCAGCGTGTGTCTTGATCATCGAGTACCTCAGGGCGCCTCTCGATCACCACCGTCCGGAGGATGTCGGCCATTGTGTGCAGGTCTTCCAAGGCATCCAGCGACGAAGCTTCATCCTGGCCAGCAAGATAGCCTCCCGGGCCGCCGCAGTCCTCCGGTGGGCAGGTGCCGTCGCCGCCAGTGCAACGCGGATAAGCCTTGCCCGGTTCTCCAGGCAGGTGATCCTCAATCCTGATCTCGTGCCGCCAGGGGATGTTCAGGTCGTACTCATAGACAAACCGGGCGCCTTTGCGCAGCCGCAGCCCAGCCAGCGTGACGTCTGGCGACGAGGCCGATATTTCGCAGGATCCATAGCGGCGGGACCGGAGGCAGAATTGGTAGAGGTGGATGCCCTCCCACCCCATCACGACCTGGATGACGCCATGCAACTCCCGCAGGGTACAGGTATTCGGCACCAGAAACCGCCGCCACACCATCGGGCTGATCCCGATCAACCACACCTTGATCTGCATGATCCCAGCCTCGTCCGTGGCGGAGGGATCAGCGTCAGCGGACGGTTTGGCCTGAATCGAAGGTCGGGGCACCACGCCAGCTTACCGCAGATCAGCCTGCGCCGTCACACCCCACACTTCCTGATGGTCTCCAAAAGCGGCATAAGGCGGTGCAAAATACCCACTTGTGCGAAACTCCTAAGTCTCGCACACCCCCTCTGACAAAAGGGGCACGATTTTGCGGAGCGGCCGCCAGGTCTTACTATCGAGCACGGGCCGCCGATGAAACAGCTACACCTACATATATCCCTTGCTGGCTCAGGTCGAAGTCGGCTGGGTTACGTTGACGCGGAGCCAATCGGCCAACCGGCTGAATTCGAACGTACCGGTCTCATAAAGGTTGATTATAAAAGCGTAGGTTGCGGCGGCTTCCGCCGTGATATGGGTGCCGTTGATCGCAAGGAAAGTATAGGTGGTGGCGAAGGCGGTGCGCTTATTGCCGTCGATGAATGGGTGGTTCTGCGGCATGCTCTCCCACAATGCGGCGGCTTCCTCAATCAAATCGGCATAATATCCCGTCTGGGGACGGAACAAGGCCGCTTCCAGCAAGCCGCGATCCCGCACGCCGGCAGCGCCGCCGTAGCGGTCGATCTGATCGGCATGGATGGCAAGAACTTCAATGACGGTCGGATAGTCCGTCATTCAGCCAGCTTCTTGTAAAGCGCTCCGAATTTCGCATGGCTCGCCTGGTAAGCGGCCATGACATCGGCACGGGGTTTACCCTGCTTCCGCTTTTCGACCAGATCGGCCAACGCTTCATCGACAAGCGCCTGAATCTGGCGCCCCTCGCTTTCCGCGAGGCTGCGTAGGGCGGACAGAATTTCCGAATTCACCTGGGTCGCGAATTTCTCGCGCGCTTGGGCGGCCATGCCACACCTCCATTCTTCTCTTTTTAACTTATCATGATTTGTCATGAAATATCAAGGTACGAGATTAGGGAGAGAAAACGCTAGGATCATCCCCGGTTGGCCATGAGCCGCCTCTGTCTGTTCCGATCATTGAGTTCGCAGCCTATCTCTCCATCTCCATGCCCCTGTCACGGCCGCGCTCGAGCTGTTTCTGGGCTGCGGCCTGCTTCTCGCGGGCGGCCTCCCGGGCCTTGGCCAGTTCGGCGGCCCGCTGCCGTGACCGCTCGAGAGCTTTCTGCCGCGCCCGTTCCAGGCTGATGTCGCTCACCGGCATTTCCCGCTGCTGTCCGGGCTCATGCGCCGCCTCCCGCGCCAGCAGGCTGCGCGCTGTCTGCCGCTCCGCCCAGCGTGACCAGGCGGCGGACAGCTTGTCCCGGTCATCGGTGATGATTCTGAGCCCGGAGCGCTCCCGCGACGCCGCCACATAGGCAGTCTGGGCTGTCGCCACCCGGCCGGCCTCACCCACCACGATCGTCCGCTCCACCGTCGCCCCCTGGCTGCTGTGGATGGTCCGGCAATAACCATGATCGATCGCCTGTGCCCGGTCCATGCTGATACGGATTTCTGCGCCGGCATCACTGCGCACCAGCGCCTCGCCCCGTGCCCGGTCCAGCCCGGTCACCATCCCGCCCATGCCGTTGTTGACGCCAAGAGCTCGGTCGTTCTCCCGGAACACGATCCGCTCGCCCTCAGCCAGGCCAAGCGCCCGCGCATGATAGGCGGTCGCCGTCTCGCCCGATGGCCGCCAGGCAATCTCCCGGACGCCGGCCCCGTCGGCAGCGCCGCTCAGCGATCGCAGCGTCACATGATCCCCGTCCCGGCCGACAACCTCCCACTGGCTGCCACGATCCGCCACGGCCGCACGACGATCTTTCAGCGGCCGGGTGAACACCACCACCATCCCGGACTCGTAGGACTGAACCCGTCGTGCCTGCTCACGGGTAAAATCCGCCTTGTCGAGCGCCTGCACCGAGAGCTCATCGCGGCCGATCTCGCCGCGCGCCCGCAGGCCAGTGCGAATTTCCGTGTTCACCGCCGCACGCATCCGGTTGGTGCCCGCCAGCACCAGCGTATCGGCCCGTTCCGCAGCGCCAAGACCAAGATAGGCTTCGGCCGCCGTCACGGCGAGCTGATCCTTGCCAACCACCGTCATGTAAGGCTGCGCCGCCTGCACCGCACCGGCCGCATCACCACGCGCAAAACGCTGCGCAATCTCCCGCAGCGCAGGATCACACTGCCGTCGGACCTCATCCATCCGCACATGCCGCAACACGTTGGCCTCCAGCATCTGCTGGAACGGCGAGCCGGCCTCCACGCTCGCCAGCTGACGTGGATCACCGACCATCAGCGTCCGCGCCCCCTCCACCTCGGCACGCCGCATCAGTCGGTCCATGTCACGTGCCGAGACCATCCCCGCCTCGTCCAGGACGTAGAGACGCCTCTCCCCCTCACGCACCATTTCAGGCGCCGGCTGGCGCAACCCGGCTTCCAGGGTCAGCGTCCGGTCGCAGCCCGCTGTGCCCAGTTCACGCGCCGCCGCGGCACTCGGCGCAAGGCCGATCACCTCATAGCCGGCCTGCCGGTACGTCTCGACAATCGCCGCCATCGACCGCGTCTTGCCCGACCCCGCTGCCCCGACGATCCCCAGATGCCGGTCTGCCGAACCCAGTGCCAGCCGTACCGCCTCCCGCTGTCCCCCGGTGAACACCAAGTTCTGCCGATCTTCATGCGCCGCCAGCAGCGCCTCGATCGCGTCGGATTCCCCCAGCGGGCGGGCAGCATCCCGTCCGGATTGCACCAGTTCGAGCGCCCGGTGTTCGGTCTCCAAAGCCTCCCGCGTGGTGAATACAAGCCCCCGACGCGCATCCGATCCGGCTACCAGCCCCCCTTCACGCGCCTCGATCGCCCGCCGGATCCCTGCCGGCGTCACCATGCCCATTCCCGCCAGCAGCGCCTCGCGCATCAGGTCCGCTTCGCTGAACACGCTCGCGCGTTCACTCAGATGCCGCGCCGCCCCCGTCACCGCCTCCCGCGCCAGGGCCCATTCATCTGGCCGCCAAGCGTCGCCGTCGCGGCCGGCAACCAGAACCTTGCCCCCACGATCCCTAGCCAGCGCGGCATGGCGGAGCTGCTCAAGGTCGACCCCGACTTCGCGCGCCCGGGCGCGCCACGCATAACGCTGGTCAAGCTCACCCGGCTGCCCCTTCTCCACCCGGGTCGATACATTCGCCCGCACCCGCTGCGCCGCACTCGCCGCCTCCCGGTCTAGACCGCCCGCCGCCAGCGTCCGGTCGATCTCCGCCGTCCGCCGACTGAACGCCGCAATCTGCTCCCGCGTCAGACCTGCGATCTCGAACCCATCTCGCGTCCGCTCGATCCCGTAGCCAAGCTCCGTCACGCGCTTCGCCAGCTCTGCCTTGTACACTGCGTCCAGCGTGTGCAGCGTCTCGTTCCGCACCCCGAAGTCAAGCGACGCCGCACTCCAAACCCCATCCGATCGCCGCGTCATGTTGGCGATGATCAGATGCGTGTGCAGCTGCGGATCAGCCACCCCGTCCACTGGCCGGCTGTCCTCATGCCGATATGCGGCCGCCACCATCCGTCCGGTCCGCTCCACCACCGCCCCCGCCTTGCCCCGCCGCGCCACCAGCATCAGACGCTCGACCTCGCCCGCCGCCGCCCGCACCGCCTCATCATGCGCCGCCAGAAGCCTTGCATCGCCCCCAGCCAGCGCCAGGATGCTGACACTCTTCGGCGCACTGATCGTTAGATCATGCCCCAGACGGCGGCTTCCCGCCCGGTTGCCCCGCCCGCTTAGATCTGTCCCGTCGGGGAGCCGGCCCGCCAGAACCGACCCCAGCGTCGCGCCGTCTACCGCACCGGCCAGACCAAGCTCGGTCGCACCGGACCCCAGCCACACCGACGGTGCCGCGCGGCCCTGGTAATAGCCGATCGCCGCAGCGCCTCGCTCCGCTGCCAGGCCGTCTTGCCGCTCCGATTCCAGATACCGCACCACCCCGGCGATGCTGGCACCGGAACCGCCACCTGACGCAGATCCCTGCCCGGAGCCTTGCGCGGTCAGATGGCTATATGAAATCATCGTCTGGTCCTCGCTGTCATCGCTGTTGGTTGTCGGATGTGGCGTCACCAGAAGGGCTGGCGGCTAGTCGTTTCTGCTTGCTTGTCGGAGATGGGGCGTGATACCCCGGCTTCTGCCCTTGCCATGCATCATAGGTGCGGTTGTGTGTAAAAGACAAGCGAAGCTTGTCGTCGATATACCAGAAATTGCGCTCCGGTAGCTGAATGGTCGTCACTTGAATGAATACCGATATTGAAGCGATACTCAATTAGCTATGTTGTGACAGACCGATATTGCCTCATGGATCGCGTCGGGCAATGGTCATCATGAGACCGAACGAGAAAGGGCGATCGCCATGGCAGATGATACGCAGGTAAAGCAGGCTGCTGGAATCAGCCGTGACGATATCAAGGCGATCGCGGCGCAGATGAAAGCACTCCCTGCCGCCCGTGACGCCGCCCTCCTGACCAAGCGTGCCGCGATCGAATCCCTCAGCGGTGAGATCAAATCCATGCGCGACAAAGGCTATACCATCGACCAGATCGCCAAGTGGCTGCGCGATAACACCCCCCTCGCCGCTAGCGCCGCCACCATTCGCTCGGCTCTCGCCAGAAAACGCAGCCGCAAGCCAGCATCATCCACGCGAACAGAGGCGAAGATGGGGAACGCTGGATCAGCGGCATCATCGCAACTTGGCAAGCATACGGCAGGTACTGTCCGCAACACGGCCGATCGTCCGTCAAATCCGGCGCCGCCAGAAAAAGTGCCGGACCGCGCGAAGGCGACCGATACCGAGAAAACACCGGGTGCGGGCACGTTCGCCATCGGGAGCGATGACGTATGAGAGGCATCATCTATGTCGGCGGCAACAAAGGCGGTGTCGGCAAGTCCATGGTCGCCATCGCCCTCGCCGATCATCTCCGCCACGTCCTCAACCGGCCCGTCTTCCTCATCGAGACCGATACCGCCAACCCTGACGCTGCCAAATGTCTCGGGGACGAACTCGACGCCACCCTCGCCGCCGATACCCGCACCGAGGCCGGATGGCAGACCATGCTCAACGCCATCGAACAGCACCAGGACAAGACCTGCGTCATCAACGCCGGTGCTCGCGACAATGACGCCATGCGCCGCTACGGCGACTACCTCCACCGCGGCGCCGAAGCCCTCGCCACTCCCATCGCTATCGCATGGGTGATCAACGACGAGCGCGACAGCCTCCTCGCCCTGCGGGATTTCCTGAACAGCTACCCGGGACGCGTCGACGTCATCGGCAACCGCTTCTTCGACGAGGCCGGCACCTTCGCCGTCTACCGCGACAGCAAAATCCGCACCGAGATCGAGGCCCGCAGCGGCACGCTCCGCCCCTTCCCGATCCTGCCCAGGCCGCTGGCCGCCGCGGTCAAGACCGATCGCCGCTCCCCCGCCACTATTCTCGCCCAGGCCCCACTGTTCGAACGTATCGCCCTGGAAAAATGGCGCGCCGATTGCGCCGAAACCTTTGCTCCCCTCCTCGCCGCCGCCAACCGGACCTGAACCGGACGAGCCGCTGGCCGCCCAAACACAAGCATCCAATCCCAGGTTCGCCGGCGCCGCGGCGAATCGCTCTCCCGTCGCAAAGGACCCACCCGTCGATGGCCACCGATATCGAGACCGCCTACCGCGAGATCGCCGGTTTTGCCCCCGATCAGGACGCCATCAACCGCATCCGTAGCGCCGGCCGCGTTCTCCGCCTGCAGGACCAGGACAGCGGCTGGCTCCTCCTCATCACCCTCGAGGCCCACAACGCCGCCATCCGCAACACGCTCGACGCTGCCTCTACCCTCGCCGCAGCCGCAGGCGCCGCCGCCGGTGACGCCGGCAAGGCAGCCTCCGCCATCGCTCGTGAGATCAGCCGCGCCGGACCAACCCTCGCCAAATCCATTCAGGACACAGCCATCGAGGTCGGCCGCGATCTCCGCGGCTCCATCGATCAGGCCACCGGGGCCGCAAAGGATACAATCACCGAAACAATCGCCACCGGCACGACCAAAATGGATGGCGCCATCGCCGAAACATTCCGTCTGGCCACCGACCAGCTTAACCTGGCCGCCGACAATCTCCGCTCGGGCGCCACCGAAACCCGCGACGGCTTTATTACCCAATGGAAAGTTCTCGCCGCCGAAGCCACCTCAGAGGCCCTCGACGAACGGATCAAGATCGAAGCCGCCCGCTCCCGTCGGGCCAGCCTCGGCACCTTCACCACCGCCCTCGCCATCGCGGCGATCACCTTCGGCGTCTCGGTCTTCATCGCCCACCGCCAGGGCTGGCACCACGGCTACCGCACCGGCAAGGCCGACCTCCTCACCCACGTCCACAACCAGAAAATCCGCGCCTCCTGGGCCAATACCCCAAACGGCAAACTCGCCTATCAGCTCTACAAGGCCGGCTTCATCCGCAAACTCGCAACCTGCTCCGGACAGGGATGGAAAATCGAGACCAGAGACGGCAAGCCGCTCTGCCTGCCAGAAGCAACAAAAGGCGGAACCATCTACGGCTGGTTCCTGAAATGACAGCCTCAGACGCCCAGCGGGCGGAGCGTTTAAGCGACCGCCGCAAGCTCATAATCAACGTGCAATGCGTCATAGGGGAAGATCACCCCACCAGCCTCGTCCGGCCGCAACACGCCTGCGAGCAACAAAGCCTGAACATCGCCATGGACCGCTTTCACATCCCGCCGGACCAGCCGTGCCAGCCCCCTGATCGACATCGCTTCTTTCCCGGCCATCGCCTGCAAAAGTTCCTGCCGGCGCGGCGTAAGGGTCCGCCACATCAGATCAAGGTTCGGAAACGTGATGCGCGGTTCCTGCGCGACGCCGCGAAATGCGGCCGCTAGTCCCCTCCGCGCCTCGTCCAGACTGCCAACGCTGATCGTCACTGTGCGTCTTGCTGTTTCAACCATGCTTCGACATCCTTCCAAAAATCAGCCTCTAACTGGTCAAGTCCGCAAAATTCATAAGGCTCTTCAACCGGGCCGATATGTTTATGGTCCCCCTTCCCGGCTTCATTGTCGTAGCGAAGGGCGCAAACGCCGTTCGATACCAAGGCCAGCCGGTATTTGAACGGATGACTGCTTGCCGGCACCGGTTCGGGCACCCGCCACACAACCATTTCGATGAACGCGGTCTCAGATAACGGCCGCCGGTAGTCGAAGATCGGAACCGCCCTCACCATGTTGGCCACCATACCAACATGCTTGAGTGTTGTCTATCTCGCCAACACCACATTCTCACTCGCCCTGAATAGCTGCGCGCGGCGCCGGTCCGTAGCATCGCCCAGAAACCGCCACCCGCCCGCCACCGATGGAGGGGTCGTTTGCGGGAGGGGGCGGAATCCTACGCTTGGCGGCAAAGCCCAGCGGCTCAGTCGCCCAATCGGCTATGTATCGCAAACGAGTGTTTGAGATGTAGCCATAAAATGGCACGCGAAAGCCGATTTCGTTGCTCCATAACCCGTATCACAATCAACGTGTCGCATAGGTTCGCACTCAATGTTCAGATTCGGGCCTTACCGTAGGATTTCGCCCCCTCCCGCAAACGACCCCATGGAAAAAACGGCACCACGCCATCACGTCCGGCTCGTCATCTTGTGCAGGGGCGACGCAATAGCCGACCCCCGGATCGGTATTGTCGCCTGGCCGCTCCGCATTCCCCAGATGGTGCGCGACAGATTGAGATCGCCAGCACGGGCTTTCGCCACCATCCCGTGAAAATACCCCCCGGCACTCCCCCGGAAATAGTCCGCCGGCTTGGTGGAAACGATCGCCAAGGCAATCGCCGCATGCTCTCGACCCATAGTCACACACGCCTCGCCCCAGAGCGGTTTTGAGACCCCAAGATCGTGCCGCAGCCAATCCGCTGCCTCCACGATTTCAGGCCAGGTCGGCGATCCTTTCGCCAGATAGGGTTTCAACCGCGCCGCAAGCCGGACCAGCTCGTCCGGCGTAATCCGCATCACCGCGCCGCTATCGGTTCTTGCCGTCCGCGCGGCTCGGCCTGCTTGCCTTTGTGCCCTACTGATCGAGCGTTCCTGCCCAATTTGCTCTTTTCCTCCGTTCCAATCCGCCTGCGCCACACTGCCAGTATCCAAACCGTCCCAGGCAGACGGTTTTTCCCCACCACCGGAAACCGGCTTACTTTTCTCCTGAGCAATTACTGTATCCGAAGGATCAAAGGTTTGGTTTGTAGATGTATTATGGGGCTGGTTTTCCGGCCCCTTGGGGTCGGTTTCCACAGAATAAGGCACTGAAACGCTTGCATTTGGCACCCGGGGCAAAAGCGCCTCCAGACGCTCCCGCGCCTCCTGCTGACGTCGCTCAAGGTAAGAAACACCGGAGAAGAGATCGTCCAGGCGGTCGGCCTTTGTCAGCCTGCGGGCAAGCTTCTGTGCCTCCTCCGCCTGTGACTGCCATGCCGGGTCCAGCACGCCATACTCGGCCGCCGTCGCCGCGATCTGAAGCAATCCCGTGCTGGCGATGCTCGCGCGCCGGCGAAGCTGCCGGATCGCCTCGCGGGTTTCTCGTCCCCGCTCCGCCACCGCCCGGAACTCCTCCATGCGAACGGCGAGGGGCGAAAGGTCAAATCCATACGCCTCGATGATCCGCCCCGCCTTGTTGCGGCGCCCATAGCGCTTGCCGTTCGGGCTGTCTTTCATCACCACCAGGCCAAGCTCGACCAGATGCCGGTTCAAGGCTTTCACCTGGCTCAGGCCCAGCCCCAGCGCCTCAGCCTGCATAAAGGCGGAAGGCCACACCACCGGTCGGCTGCCAAGCTCCCAGTCCTGTTTTTGGGTGAACCGGAATAGCCAATCCACCGCATGCACCGCGCGATGCGACAGGCCCAGATAGGGCGCGGCGGACTTGAACGCGGCTAAAACCGCCCCCGGACTCCCCTCCCCGTCTGACAATCCGGTGAAATTTTCTGCCGTCCTCCCCGTCGCCAGCATCGCTGGGGACAGGCGGCGAAAACCATTAGGTGATTGTTTTGTCTTTGTTTTTTGCCCCGTTCCGGGATCGATCGTCGGCATCGTGATCCTCCATTCTGGTTGGATCGCGACAGGCAAAGCTCTCCTGTTTCCGGAAACGGCAATTTCCGCTTGGCAGGAAGGCTCTCAATAGCTATGTTCGGGATTACTGAGGCCCGAACGGTTGCCGATGAGGCCCGTCACGAATTTTCGCAAAGCCCGCCCGGCAAGGCGGGCTTTTGCATGTCTAGGCGGTTTTCTGGATAGCCTCCTTCCCACGTTCAATAAGTTGCAAGAGCGCCTGGCTACGATTGCGCAGCCCCTGGCGCTCCTTGATGTCGTCGATGAAGGCGAGTGTCTCGTCGGGTAATTGGAACAGCGTCTCCCTCCAACCGGCCTCACGCATGCGCTGGCGGTAGCGGGAGACCTTGCCGTTATCCCGGGGTGCTTCTTTCGACATCGACGAACCCGAATCAGTTTCTAGATACTTGGACTGTCGGGCCAATCCACCGCTTTGTCTAGAGATTCGTATGAACGAGTCGCGATAAGGCCCTGCAATCAGGCCTTTTCCTTGAAAATTCCGGCTGCGGAGATGCCGTCGCCGCTCATGCCGGGCTGCGACTGGGGATGCGACTCGGGCGCGCCGTCACGATAGCCTTCCCTGCTCAGGCGTCTCCGAAAGCACGCTTGGCATTGTGCTTTCGATAGAGTTCCTCGATCGCGAACTTGATCAGCTCGGAATTGTCTTTTTTCAGCCGCACGCGCAGAAGCGCGATCATCTCCAGCGTGTCGTCGTCGAGATAGCCGCCAAAATGCTTGAGCTGTGCCCGGCTTGGCTTGAACTTGCCCGCACGCCCGGCAGGTTTTCGCGCGGGCCTAGGCATCTCGGCGATTTCCGCCGCGGCGATGACTGCTGGCTCCGCCGGTATGGTCGCGGGTCGCGCTTTTGTAGGCAGGTCTTCAGGCTCCTGCTGCCGGCCCTGCATGGCGGCGAGAAAGGTTTGAGCAGTGGGTTTCTTGCTCACATCACGCCACCCTGTGCACAATTGCACTTGTAGTCAATTGCAATTCCGTACGGAACCACTCCCACAAGGCATTGATTTCCTGAGCCGCTTTGCTCTCGGGCTGCACTTCCTGCGCCGTAAGTCCCTGCAGACTGCCGTCCCGATGTACGTTGAATTCATGCAGGACGACAGGAGCACACGGCACGTTCTGCGCGGCGGCGACACCGCGAATGACCTCGGCTTCTGCCCTGCCAGACGGGTGCACGAAATTAGGAACGACAAAGGCCGATGTGCCGGTTGTGCGTGCGAGGCGCGCCGATTTCGGCAATCCCTCGAAGGATTCGATCTCCGAAGTGCAGGGAATCAGTACGAGGTCGGCGGCTTCAACGGCGGCCGGCGTCTCGACGCTGCGGCCGGGCGGCGTGTCGATGAGCACCAGGTCACACCCGGCCTCCTCCGCCCGCTTGAGGGTCTCTTCAAGGTCATTTTCGGTGGTGAACTGGACGAGCGGCAAAGGACGGTCATCTGGCCGGCGGCGACGCCAGTTTATCGAATTCTGCTGGGTATCCATGTCGAGGATCAGGACAAGGAGTCCGGCTGACGCGGCCGCAGTACCGAGGCTGCGGGAGAGCATGGTCTTCCCTGCCCCGCCTTTGTTGATGGTAATCGCCGTGACCTTCACATCCGCCTCCTGTGCACACGTGCAGACCGGCAATGCTGCACTGATTCTGGCGTGTGGTCAATTGCATGATTGCATTTGTTCTGTTTTCCACATGTGGTCTATTGGTTTTGCGCAAAAATGCACGTGTGCACTATGGGTAAATTGCAGTTATGCAAATCCGCATGGCTGCACATATGCAAATTCGAGCGCAGCACGCATGCGTTTGTACTGGGCGCCCCACTTGGCGAGTCACTTTGTGCATGAGTGCACATATGCAATCGTGCATATGCGCACTTTCCGCCAGCGCGTATCCGGCGGGGAGGATTTGGAGGACTGGCACATGCTACGCATAGCATCTCTCAGCCGCCTATCCGGCGGGGAAGGGAGATGCCGTGAAGATCCTCCCCGCCCTCAGCGGGGCGCGTCGGCGCCCAAATCAGGGGCCTGCTTCCTACCAGGGCGCCGACGGTCGCTTGACGGGGCAGGGGAGGGGGTACTCCCGCCCCCCGCCCCGCAGGTCCCCGTTTCAATCAGAATAAGCTTGTTTTATAACACTGAGTGTTATATACACCGTGGCCCTTAGAGTTCAGAAAGTGCTGATGCGCGTATTCAAGAATAAGCCGTTCGCACGATTTGCGCGGAAGGCGGGACTTGCCGACCAAGCTTTACTCAAGGCGATTGCCGATGCCGAGCAAGGTTTGGTGGATGCTGATCTTGGGGGTGGGGTACTGAAGCAGCGCGTCGCACGGGAAGGCGGCGGAAAATCGGGCGGATTTCGTACGATCATTCTGTTCCGGTCTGGTGAGCGGGCTTTTTTTGTTCACGGGTTTGCCAAAAGCGATCGCGCCAACATCCGCGATGATGAGCTGGCGGCATTCAAACTGCTCGCGGCGTCCCTGCTGGCTTATGATGATGTGTCTTTGGCGGCCGCGGTCGCCGCAGGCGTTTTGATGGAGGTGAAGGGCGATGATGAAGCAGTATCGTAGCGCGGTCATGGCCTCGATCCATGAGACGGCGGAAGGCCTGCACAATGCCGGCGTGATGGATAAGCAGACCATGCGCAAGTTTGACGACGCCTGTTTGACGCCGGTGCACCCGCTTTCCGCTGAGGAAATCCGGGCGCTGCGCGAGCGGGAAGGGGCCAGTCAGGCCGTGTTTGCCCGTTATCTGAACGTGACCACCGGCCTAATTTCGCAATGGGAGCGGGGCGAGAAGCATCCCCAGGGCGCTTCCCTGAAGCTCCTGTCACTTGTCGCTAAAAATGGGCTGATGATGGTCGCCTGATCGGACATCAAAGCGCCGACACGTCGCCAAACCATGCCGTGACGGCCAAGCTGTTTCATGCGTGTCGAAGTGACTTGGAGGGCGTTGTTGGTGTGGACATCTGGTAATCGCGGTTGGGAGCGTGAACCGTTCATAGTGCCGCGATCCGGGCGCTGTCGCTCGGCAGTTTGCTTTGGGGTAGCGTCAGACGCAGCCCGCGCTCGGTTTGTTTCAACTGGTCGACACGGATGGCAGCCAGCTCCGAACGGCGCAGCGCGCCGGCGAACCCGACCAGCAACAGCGCCCGGTCGCGCAGGCCGCGGAGAGCATA
Organism: Acidiphilium sp. JA12-A1; assembly: GCF_000724705.2. Classification (NCBI taxonomy): domain Bacteria; kingdom Pseudomonadati; phylum Pseudomonadota; class Alphaproteobacteria; order Acetobacterales; family Acidocellaceae; genus Acidiphilium; species Acidiphilium sp. JA12-A1. The sequence goes on along the minus strand of NZ_JFHO01000054.1, from coordinate 754 downwards.
ACGCCACACGTTCTGACGCGTCAGCGGGTCGGCCAGATCGTTCGCGCCATCGCCGTCGCCGCCGGAATCAGCAAGCGCGTCTACCCACATCTGCTGCGCCATACCGGCCCGAAGTAACGGATCGCCCCGCGCTGTAGCATAAGCGGACAAAGTGGGAACATCAGGCTGCGTGGGTGGTCGTGTCGGGGATTGGCCGGAGCGGCCGCAATCCGGCATGGTTTTCCGTCGATTTCTGATTGGCGCTCCAGATGTAGTCGCCGGTCAGGTTCACATGCTCCCAGCCGATCGGCGAGAGATGTCTGAGGAGGGTTCCGGGCACATCCTCGACCTGGCGTAGGGCCTGTATGGCTTGCGCGAGATAGCGTGTGTTCCAGAGGATGATGGCGGTGACCAGGAGATTCAGGCCAGAGGCTCGATGTGTCTGGTTCTCGAAGGTCCGGTCGCGGATTTCGCCGAGCCGGTGAATGAAGACGGCGCGGGCCAGGCTGTTGCGGGCCTCGCCCTTGTTGAGTTCATGACTGCTTTCACGGCGCAGGCCCGGATCTTCCAGCCAGTCGAGGGTGAACAGCGTCCGCTCGAGACGGCCGAGTTCGCGCAGTGCCGCGGCAACGGCGTTCTGTCGTGGGTAGGCGGCGAGTTGTCGCAGGATCACCGACGCGGACACCGTGCCGGTGCGGATCGAGGTGGCGATCCTCAGGAGATCGGGCCAATGGGCGCGGATGAGATCGACGTTGATGCGGCCGGCGATCATCGG
>NZ_JFHO01000055.1:0-36737 GCF_000724705.2 Acidiphilium sp. JA12-A1 | reverse complement strand
ACTCCGGGACTGCAAATTCGCGATCGAGGCGGGTGATACGATCTTCGCACCCAGAATGAAGGCCCTGCTGCTCCGCGCCGTCGTGCTGGCGCGGCGCCATCGCACGCTCGCGGACGCTACAAGACGCGCCTGGCGGCGGCGCCTCGACCATGATCTCGACGCCGTCATGGCGCTCGCCCCGATCAACCACCACGGCAGACGATTGCGCCGACGATACGGCAAGGTTCGTGATCATCTCTTCACCTTCCTCGACCACCCGGATATCGCCGCGGACAACAACGGCTCCGAGCGCGAACTCCGGCCTACCGCGACATATCGCAAGGTCACCGGAGGGTTCCGATCCAACTGGGGCGCCGATTTCTTCGCCAACGTCCGATCCGTCGTCGGGACCGCCGCGCGGCACGGCCTTGATGCCTACACCGCTATCAAAAACGCCGTCACCGGAGCATCACTGCCCATCGCCCCCCTACCGGGTTGAGCAGATACCCTGCTCCTTTCGGACGATTTTTTGCGGCAAATTCTTGCAATTCATCCGGAAATGTTCCAAATCAGCCGGAAGTTCAACATTGTTTTTGACTTCATAAAAGGACAAATCATGCCGGAGAGCCAGGATAACCAGCAACTCCTTCAACTGACGGCGCAGATCGTGTCGGCGCATGTATCGCACAATTCGGTTTCCGCCGAAATGCTGCCGGCGCTCATCCGGGATGTCTATCAGAGCCTCAGCGGCACCGAGCAGCCAGTCGAGGAACCGCCGCCGCCGCTGGAACCGGCTGTCAATCCGAAGAAGTCAGTCTTCAACGACTACATTATCTGTCTCGAAGACGGAAAGAAGCTCAAGATGCTTCGCCGTCATCTGAAGTCGGCCTATAACCTGACGCCTGAACAGTATCGTGAACGCTGGGGCCTTGCGAACGACTATCCGATGGTCGCGCCCGCCTATGCGAAGCAGCGCTCCAACCTTGCCAAGAAGATCGGTCTCGGCACCAAGCCCGCGAGCCAGGCGCCCGCTTCCGGCTCGCCCCGGAGCAAGAAGGGCGACTGACCGCCGCCCTGCTTCCGGTTCTCCGGACGAAATCGACCCGGCGGCACTGTCCGCCGGGTTTTTTTGTCTCCGTGAACCGCCGCTCTGATTGTCAATATGATAAGGCACGACATCCGATCCTTCAGGATCGCAAAGTGCTGGATGCGGGACGATGGTTGCGTTTTGATCCGCCGTGCTCCAATGATGTTCGCAAGCGAAAGCCGGCCGGCCGGCATCGCGCCTGAAACAGGGGGAAGCGCGTGTCGGACAATTCCGCATCCATCAGCCGGCGGGCCGAAATCGTCGCCCTGGTCGGCTCGAACGGATTTCAGACCATCGAGGCGCTGGCCCGCCATTTCGACGTGACGGTGCAGACCATCCGCCGGGATCTCAATGCCCTCGCGGCGGACGGCAAGCTCAGCCGCTATCGCGGCGGCGCCGGCCTGCCCTCCAGCGTCGAGAACATGGAATACCAGCGCCGCCGCGTCGTGCATCTCGAGGCGAAGCAGCGCATCGCCGACATGGTGGCGGCGGACATTCCCGAACACGCCTCGCTCTTCATCAATATCGGTTCGACAACGGAGCAGGTGGCCCGCGCCCTGCTCGGCCATCACGACCTTTCGGTGATTACCAACAACCTCAACGTCGCTCGGATCATGAGCGAGGACACCGATTTCCGCGTCATCGTCGCCGGCGGCATGGTGCGCAACCGCGATGGCGGCATCACCGGCCAGGCCACCCGCGACATGTTCGACCGGTTCCGCGTCGATATCGGCATTATCGGCGTCTCCGGCATCGATGCCGACGGCGCGCTCTACGATTTCGACATGGACGAGGTGATCTGTTCGCAGGCGATCATCCGCAATGCCCGCCGTGTCGTGCTGGTGACCGACCATTCGAAATTCGGCCGCCCGGCGATGGTGCGGATCGGCACGCTCGCGCAGGTTTCCGCCCTCTATACCGACCAGCCGCCGCCGCCGCCGATCGCCGCGCTGATCGGCACGCTCGGAATCGAACTTCATGTCGCCGATTCGGGGCCGGCTTCCGGCGCCCCATGAAAAACGCCCGGTCCCTCGCGGGGCCGGGCGTTGCGGACTGCGTCGCGGTCAGGGGCTCAGTCGGCGGCCAGCGCCATGTGCTTGCGGGCGATCTCGCCGCTGACATAGGCCTCCACCGCCTGGCCGATCGCGTCGGCATGGTTGGCGAACACGTGATCGGCGCCCTCCAGCACGCGGTAATCGACGGCGACACCCTTCTGCGTGTTCAGCTTATCCACCAGCTTGCGCACCGAAATCTCGGGCACCAGCTCGTCGGCGTCGCCGTGGATCATCAGGCCGCCGCAAGGGCAGGGGGCGAGGAAGCCGAAATCGTAATGCGCCGCCGGCGGAGCGACGCTGATCCAGCCCGACACTTCCGGCCGGCGCATCAGCAGCTGCATGCCGACGAAGGCGCCGAACGAATAGCCGGAAATCCACAGCCCGCCATGTCCCGGGTTCAGCGCCTGCATCCAGTCGAGCGCGGCGGCGGCGTCGTTGATCTCGCCCATCCCGCCGTCATAACTGCCCTGGCTGCGGCCGACGCCGCGGAAATTGAACCGCATCACCGAGAAGCCGAGGCGCTGGAACACCTGATACATCGTGTAGGTGATGCGGTTGTTCATCGTCCCGCCATGCAGCGGGTGCGGGTGCAGCACGAGGGCAAGCGGCGCGCCGCGGTCCTTGGCGTGATGATAGCGTCCTTCAAGTCGGCCGTCCGGCCCGGCAAACATAACTTCAGGCATGGTCTTGTCTGGTCTTTCTCACTCGATCGTCAGGTCATCCGATATCGGGGATGGGCGGATATCGAAGGTTCCGGTCAACGCGGCCCCCCGGCCGCTCGGCGAATCCGTTCAGGTGCCGCCGGATCCGGGAAATCGGACTAGGCTACCACTATATATAGGCATAATCCGCGCATTATTGACCGGTCCGGTCTGCATACCTACTCTCCTGAACGTGACAATCATTGTCTCTCGTAAGGATGAACCGTGTGATTCGCGTCTGGCCCGTTCAATGCGGCAGTCCAAAGAGCCAGCGGAGGGCCGTGCCATTCCGCCGTGTTCGCCGGGCCGGGCCCTTGCCAAAAATGTTTCTCCCTGTGCTTTCAATCCGGCTCCGCAGCGCCACATCTCGCCGGAGGCATCCACAATTAGTGGATAGGATTGAAATTTTCCACGGAAATGTCGCATGAGCCGCATGTTTTTGCGTGAGACCATCCGGGCCTATCGCCAGCGCGACCCCGCTGCCCGTTCGGATCTCGAGGTCCTGCTGTGCTATCCGGGCCTGCATGCCGTCCTGCTGCACCGCGTCGCGCACTGGTTCTGGCAGCGCCGGCTGCGCCTGGCCGGGCGGTTCATCTCCCATCTCGCCCGCATGGCGACGGGCATCGAGATCCATCCGGGGGCAACGATCGGCCGCCGCTGCATGATCGATCACGGCATGGGCGTGGTCATCGGCGAAACCGCGGTAGTGGGCGACGATGTCTATCTCTACCATCAGGTCACGCTCGGCGGCACGTCGAGCGAGCGCGGCAAGCGCCATCCCTCGGTTGCGAACAACGTCATCATCGGCGCCGGCGCCAAGGTGCTGGGCAACATCCTGATCGGCGAGAACGCCCGCATCGGCGCCAACGCCGTGGTGGTGGCCGACGTGCCGGCGAACACCACGGTGGTCGGCATCCCCGCCCGCCCGGTCGAGCGCGGCTCGGCGACCCGCCCGCCCAAGCCCCGCTTCGACCCCTACGGCACGCCCTGCGACCCCTGCCTCGACCCGCTGCTGGGCGAGATCGAGCGGCTGCGCACCGAACTGACCGACCTCGAGGCCCGCATGGCCCGCGCCGAACGGCGCGAAACGGAGCATGCCGAACGGCGCGAACCGGATCGTGCCGGGCCGCGCGAAACCGACCATGACGAGCCCGTTGCCCGGGGCTGAGCCGGGCCTCTACCTCGACGCCAACGCGACCGAGGCGCTGCGCCCCGAAGCCCGCGAGGCGGTGCTCGCCGCCTTCGATCTCGTCGGCAATCCGGCCTCCGTCCACGCCGATGGCAGGGCCGCGCGCAAGCTGCTCGAATCCGCCCGCGCCGCCCTTGCCGCACGCCTCGGCGCCCGGCCGGAAGACGTCGTCTTCTGCGCGGGCGCGACCGAGGCGAACGCGATGGCGATCCACGGCCTCGCCGGCGGCGGCGCCATCGTGATCGGCGCCACCGAGCACGATGCCGTGCGCGCCGCCGCCCCCGCCGCCCTCATCGCCCCGGTCGATGCCGCCGGCCGGCTCGACCAGGCCCGCTTCGCCGCCCTGCTGGCCGCGCACCGCCCGGCACTCGCCTGCGTCATGGCGGCGAACAACGAAACCGGCGTGCTGAACGACATCGCCGCCATCACCGCCCTCTGCGCCGCGCAGGGCACGCGCCTGCATGTCGATGCCGTGCAGGCCGCCGGCCGCGTCGCCGATCCCGATTATCTCGCCCAGGGGGCGTCCAGCGTCGCGATCTCCGCGCACAAGCTCGGCGGCCCGAAAGGGGTGGGCGCCCTGCTGCTCGCGCCCGAGGCCGCGTCCGCCTTCGCGCCGCTGATCCGCGGCGGCGGGCAGGAGCGCGGCCGCCGTGGCGGCACGCACAACCTGCCCGGCATCGCCGGCTTCGCCGCCGCCCTCGACGCCGCCCACGCAACCACATGCCCCGATCCGCGCCTCGCCGCCCTGCGCGATGCGATCGAGGCCGGCGCGCGCGACTGCGGCGCCCGCATCGCCGGCGCCGGGGCCCCGCGTTTGCCGAACACGACCTGCGTCGTCCTGCCCGGCCTTGCCGCCGAAGCCCAGGTCATCGCGCTCGATCTCGACGGCATCCGCGTCTCCGCCGGCTCGGCCTGCTCCTCCGGCAAGGTCGCCAGCAGCCACGTTCTCGCCGCCATGGGCCTCGGCGATCTCGCCGGCAACGCCATCCGCGTCTCGTTGTCCTGGAACGCGCCGGACGACGCGCCCGCCCGTTTCCTCGCCGCATATCGGCGTCTTGCCGCCCGCGCCTTGCGCAAATCCGCGCATGTCTCTACCTCGGCAGCGTGAACGGCGGCGGAACGGCGCGCGCCTTCCACCACGCAACGGTTTCAAGGGTTTCAAATGCCGAACATGACTTTCATCGAGCGCGACGGCACGCGCCGGACGGTGGACGCGCCGTCCGGCCTGTCGGTGCTCGAAATCGCCCACAAGCACGGGATCGACATCGAGGGCGCCTGCGAGGGTTCGCTCGCCTGCTCGACCTGCCATGTCATCGTCGATCCCGACTGGTTCGCGAAGCTCGCCGCCGCCTCGGAAGACGAGGAGGACATGCTGGACCTCGCCTTCGGCCTGGAAAAGACCTCCCGCCTCGGCTGCCAGATCGTGATGTCCCCGGCGCTGGACGGGCTCGTCGTGAAGCTGCCCGCCGGCGTGCGGAACGCGCAGAACGGCTGAGATCGTGCGCGTCGTCGTCGCCATGTCCGGCGGGGTGGACAGTTCGGTCGTCGCCGGGCTGATGCACGAGGCCGGGCACGAGGTGATCGGCGTCACCCTCCAGCTCTACGATCACGGCGCGGCCACCGGCCGCAAGGGGGCCTGCTGCGCCGGGCAGGACATTCACGACGCCCGCAACGTCGCCGACCGTCTCGGCATCGCCCATTACGTGATCGACGCCGAGGCCGCCTTCCGCAACGCGGTGATCGGCGATTTCGCCGATGCCTATGCCGATGGCCGCACCCCGGTCCCCTGCGTGCGCTGCAACCAGCACCTCAAGTTCGGCGACCTGCTCGGCCTCGCCCGCGATCTCGGCGCCGAGGCGCTGGCCACCGGCCACTATGTCCGCCGCGAGGACGGGCCGGAGGGAGCGGAGCTTCACCGCGCGGTCGATGCACGGCGCGACCAGTCCTGGTTCCTCTTCGCCACAACGCGCGACCAGCTCGCATTCTCCCGCTTCCCCCTCGGCACCATGCCGGACAAGGACGCCGTCCGCGCCGAGGCCGCGCGGATGAACCTGCCCGTCGCCGAAAAGCCGGACAGCCAGGACATCTGCTTCGTCCCCTCCGGCACCTATGCCGACATCGTCGCGAAGCTCCGCCCCGATGCCGCCGCTCCCGGCGAGATCGTCACCGAGGACGGCGCCGTGCTCGACCGTCACCAGGGTATCGCCCGCTACACCGTGGGCCAGGCCAAGCGCCTCGGCGCCGCCTCCGGCCATGTCGTCACCCGGATCGACGCCGCCCGCCGCCGCATCGTCGTCGGCCCCCGCGGCGCCGGCGGTCGCGAGGTGCGGATCGCCGAGCCGAACTGGCTGATCGATCCGCCCGCCGCCCCGTTCCGCGCCAGCGTCAAGCTCCGCGCCGGCGAGACGCCGCACCCCGCCGAGATCGACATCGCCCGCAACCTCGTCACCCTCGACACCCCCGCTCTCGCCGCCCCCGGCCAGGCCTGCGTCGTCTATCGCGAGTCCCGCGTTCTGGGAGGCGGTTTCATTTTATGAATTCATTCGCATCATAAGATAACATAACGTTAAATTCGCGTCGGCTGAAGCATTAAAAAAATTGAATCTCTTGTTGTCGTTGCTTATCATCGCGTCAGAATATTTCAAATTTCAGACATATTTGAACGCGGGAGAGCGGCATGTCCGATGTGACAATACCTTCTGGTGATACGCTGATTCTCAATGCATCGCTGACCAGCAACTTTTCATTTCCAACGACGGGGTCGGCCCCGACCGATCTCGTCATTGAGCCGTCCGCCCTTTCCGTAACCCTCGTGGGGATCACGACGGCCGTCACCGCGATCGAACTGGGCGGCAACATCCAGCATTTCGGACCGAACGACACGATCGTCCTGGCCGATGCCACGACCGACTTCTCCAATTTCGACACCTCGCCCTCGGCGCCGAGCGATGTCATGACGTTCCAAAATATCGCCAGCCTCGCCGTGAGCCAGGATTTCAGGATTTACGCCTCGGATGGTCTGATCATCACCGACAGTCCCCTCATCAACCTCGAGTACGGACCGACACTGAATACGTCACTCGCGCCGTTCATCAACGCGATCGAGCAGTCCCTGTTCGGCAGCATCCCTTCCACCGGCACGCTGACCATCTCGGTCGGCCTTGGCGATTTCGGCGACTCCTCGGCCGAACCCGGCCCTCCGTCCGAGTCCGGCGGATACGCCTTCACCATCACCACGGGCAGCGACATCAACCCCTGCTTCGCCGCCGGCACGCAGATCCGCACCCCGGCCGGCGAGACCCCGGTCGAATCCTTGCGGGCCGGCGATACAGTCCTCACCGCCGCCGGCGCCGAACGCCGCGTGGTCTGGATCGGCCGCCGCACGCTCGACCTCAGCCGCCATCCGCGCCCCGAACTGGTCCGCCCGGTCCGCATCGCCGCCGGCGCGCTGGCCGATGGCGTCCCCGCGCGCGACCTCGTGGTCTCGCCCGACCACGCCCTGTTCCTCGACGGCGTGCTGGTCCAGGCGAAGGATCTGGTCGACGGCACCATGATCGCACCCGACCGCCGAATTTCCCGCGTCACCTATTTCCATGTCGAGCTCGACCGGCACGACGTCCTGCTGGCCGAGGGCGCGCCGGCGGAAAGCTTCCTCGATACCGGCCATCGCGGCCTGTTCGAGAACGCCGGCGAACCGATCACCCTGCACCCCGACCTGATGCAGGCCCGGCGCGAGGCCGAAGGCTGCGCCCCGCTGGTCACCGGCGGCGACGCCCTGGCCGCGATCCGCGCCCGCCTCGCCGCGCGCCGCGCCGCGCAGGGCTTCGCCCTGGTCCGCGTCCGCCCCGCGCTCCGCCATGGCGACCTGATCATCGAGGCCAGCGAGGAAAGGCCCGGCATGTTCCGCTTCGCCCTGCCCGCGAACGCGACCGAATTCGAACTCCTCGCCGGCACCTTCGTCCCCGCCGAGGTCGACCCGGTCTCCACCGACCGCCGCCGCCTCGGCCTGTCGGTTGCCGGCCTCGCGCTGGACGGCGCGGCGCTCGACCTCGAAACCGCGATCCCAGCACCCGGCCGCCTGCCGCGCGCGGGCGGCGATGCCGGAGTCTGGACAAGCGGCAACGCCGGCATCCGCCTGCCCCGCGCCGGCGCCGAACTGGTGCTGACGCTGACCGCCCAAGCCCTGTTCTGGACCGCGCCGGCCGCCATGCGGCGCGCCAGCGCCTGATCTCCGCCGGCCCACCGGCCGCGCCCTGTGATGGTGGCGGGTGTGTGATGCACCCGCCACAAGCGTTTTTTTATCCCATGCCGGGCGCTTCCGATTGGTTTCGGCGCCCCGGCGAGCTATATCTCCGCCTGCGGCATCCGTTTGCGGGCTCTCCGAACGGGCGGGGCCGAACATGCGGCAGCGGGTTCCGGCCCGATGCCATGACCCGATGCACCCACGCCATGGCAACCGCCATGCCCGGCAAGAAAAAAAGGACTCCAGACGTGGCCAACGAAAAATCGCAGAACGTGCAGGATGTCTTCCTCAATCACGTTCGCAAGAGCAAGACCCCGGTCACCGTGTTCCTGGTGAACGGCGTGAAGCTCCAGGGTGTGATCACCTGGTTCGACAATTTCTCCGTCCTCCTCCGCCGCGACGGGCACACCCAGCTCGTCTACAAGCACGCGATCTCGACCGTGATGCCGGGCGCGCCGATCCAGCTCTTCGACGCGACCAAGGCCGAGGGCGCCGCACCGGCGGGCGGCTCCACGCTCAGCCTCGGCCGCGCCGGCGACCCCGACCGCGACGCCGGGTAGGCCGGGTTGAGCATACCCACCCAGGCCGCGCCCACCCGCGCCGCCGTCCTGCTGCCTTGGGAACATGGCGGGCGCAACGGCCCGCGCGAGGCCGAGGCCCGCCTCGCCGAGGCGATCGGACTCACCGCCTCGATCGGCCTCGTCATCGCCCATGACGAAATCGTGCAGATCCGCGCGCACCGCCCCGCCACCCTGTTCGGCGAGGGCCAGGTGCGGCGGATCGGCGAGTCCATCGCCGAGGCCGAGATCGGCGTCGCGGTGGTCGATTCCACGCTCAGCCCGGTGCAGCAGCGCAATCTCGAACGCGCCTGGAAGTGCAAGGTCATCGACCGCACCGGCCTGATCCTCGACATTTTCGGTGAGCGCGCCCGCACCGCCGAGGGCGTGTTGCAGGTCGAACTCGCGCATCTCGCCTACCAGCGTTCCCGTCTCGTCCGCTCCTGGACCCATCTGGAGCGCCAGCGCGGCGGCTTCGGCTTCCTCGGTGGCCCCGGCGAAACCCAGATCGAGGCGGACCGCCGCCTGATCACCGACCGCATCGCCCGCCTCCGCCGTGAACTCGACGAGGTCCGCCGCACCCGCGCCCTGCACCGCGCCGCGCGCAACCGCGTGCCCTATCCGGTCGTCGCCCTGGTCGGCTACACCAATGCCGGCAAATCCACGCTGTTCAACGCGCTCACCGGGGCCACCGTCCACGCGCAGGACCAGCTTTTCGCCACCCTCGACCCGACGATGCGCCTCATCGTCCTGCCCTCCGGCCGCCAGGCCATCCTGTCGGACACGGTGGGCTTCATCTCCGACCTGCCGACCGAACTCGTCGCCGCCTTCCGCGCCACCCTCGAAGAGGTCGCCGCCGCCGACATCATCCTCCATGTCCGCGACTGCGCCCACCCCGACAGCGCCGCCCAGCGCGCCGACGTCGTCTCCGTGCTCGACGGCATGGCCCGCTCGGGCATGATCGACGAGGGCTGGTCGTCCCGCTGCATCGAGGTGATGAACAAGATCGACCTGCTCGATCCCGCCGCGCGCGACCTGCCGGGCGCTTCCGCCATCGCCGTCTCGGCGCTGTCCGGCGAGAATCTCGACACGCTGCGCGCCACGATCGATGCCCGGCTCGCCGGCGCCATGCAGGTCGCGACCTACTGGCTCGCGCCGGCCGACGGCGCCGGCCTCGCCTGGCTCTACCGCCATGGCGAGGTGATCTCCCGCGCGGATGGCGAGGACGCCATCGCCATCGAGGTCCGGCTCCGCCCCGAGGACCGCGCCCGTTTCGAGCGCGATCACGAAGCCGCGCTGCACGCCCCGGTCCCCTGACCCACCGCCACGGATTCCAGCCCATGATGCCTGACAGAACCGACCTTTCCGCCATCGCGGCGCTGCTGCGCGACGTCGCGCGCACGATCGTGATGCCCCGCTTCGGCCATATCGGCCCGGCCGACCTGCGCACCAAGTCCGGCCCGCTCGACCCCGTCACGGTGGCCGACGAGGCGGCCGAGCGCGCCCTCACCGAAGGCCTGCGCGCCCTGTTCCCCGATGTCGCGGTGATCGGCGAAGAATCCGTCGCCGCCGATCCCGCCCTGCTCGGCGCGGTCGCCGGCCCCGGTCCCGTCTTCGTCATCGACCCGATCGATGGCACCCAGAACTACGCCGCCGGCCTGCCGCTGTTCGGCCTGATGATCGCCCTGGTCGAGGACAATCGAACCATCGCCGGGCTGATCCACGACCCGCTGCGCGACGACACCATGCTCGCCACAAGCGGCGGCGGCGCCTTCCTGCTCCGCGGCGCGTCCGATTCAGCCGAATGGCTGCCCCTGCGCGTCGCCGCCCCGGCGCCGCTCGCGCAGATGATCGCCTCGGTCTCCTGGCAATACATGGCGCGGGCCGAAAAATCCCGCGTGCTCGGCAGCCTCGCCGCCCTCGGGCAGACGCCCAACCTGCGCTGCGCCGCCGCCACCTACCGCGCCATGGCCTCCGGCCACATGCACGCCTCGGTCTCCCGCCGCACCCTGCCGTGGGACCACGCCGCCGGCACGCTGATCGTCGAGGAAGCCGGCGGCCATGTCCGCCGGCCGGATGGCGAGGCCTGGCGCCCGGCCGACATCGATGGCGGCCTCATCGCCGCCACCGACCGCGACACCTGGCACCGCCTGCGCGACGCGCTCTACGGCTAGAGCACGTTCCGATCCGAACGGATCGGATGATGCCCTAGAGCACCATCCGATCCATCCGGATCGGATGTAGTGCTCTATGATATTGATAATTAGAGCATCTTTATCCGATCAGATGACTCCATCTGATCGGATGATGCTCTAGCCCTCCCGCTTCACCGCCTGCCAGAGCGCTTCCATCTCGGCGAGCCCGGCCGCCTCCGGCGTCGTCCCGGCGGCGGCGAGCCTGGCCTCCACCGCGCGGAACCGGCGCTCGAACTTCGCATTCGCCCGCGCCAGCGCCTGCTCGCCATCGCAGCCGAGCTTGCGGGCGAGATTGACCATCACGAAGAACATGTCCCCCAGCTCGTCCTCGATCCGCGCCGGATCCGCCCCCGCCAGCTCGGCGCGCAGCTCCGCCGTCTCCTCGTCGAGCTTGTCGAGCACCGAATCCGCATCCGGCCAGTCGAAGCCGACCCGCGCCGCCCGCGCCGCGAGTTTCCGCGCCCGCATCAACGCCGGCAGCGTCGAGGCGATGCCATCCAGCACGCCGCTCTCCGCCCGTGCCGCCCGCTCGCGCGCCTTGTCCGCCTCCCAGGCCCGGGTCTGCGCCGCCTGGTCCCGCGCCGCGGCCTCGCCGAACACATGCGGATGCCGGCGGATCATCTTCTCGGCGATCCCGGCGGCCACCTCCTCGAAGCCGAACCACCCGCGCTCCTCGGCCATCCGCGCGTGATAGACCACCTGGAACAGCAGGTCGCCCAGCTCGTCGCGCAGCGCGTCCGCATCGCCTTTTCCGATCGCGTCCGCAACCTCATAGGCCTCCTCGACCGTATAGGGAGCGATGGTGGCGAAATCCTGCTCGCGATCCCACGGGCACCCGGTCTCGGGATGCCGAAGCGCTGCCATGACGGCGAGGAGGCGGTCGATCGGTCTGTCGGTCATGCGGTCCCGAAGCTGTGAAGGGTGGTCCCGCGCGGGTCACGGCGGGTTGATGAATGGCCTGCGCGCACCAGAGTAATCTATCGCCCGAGGAGAACAACCATGCACGTCATCCGCAAACCGGACTGGTCCCTGCCCGAAACGGAGGCGACCCCGCCGCATCTGGCGCTCGACCGCCGCGCCGCCCTTGCCACGCTGGGCGGCGCCATGCTCGGCTTCGGCCAGATCGGCGCCGCCCTCGCCGACACCAACGCCGACGCCAACGCGAACGCCAAACCGGGCGACCGCATCTCCGACTACCCGCCCTCCGCCGCGCGTTTCGACCCCGAGCGCAGCCTCACCCCGCGCCACAATGTCGAGACCTACAACAATTTCTACGAATTCGGCCTGAACAAGGACATCTGGCGCAAGGCCCAGAAACTGCCCACCGAACCCTGGACCATCCGCATCGACGGCATGGTGGAAAAGCCCTTCACCATCTCCTTCGACGACCTGATGAAGAAGGTCAGCACCGAAACCCGCATCTACCGCCATCGCTGCGTCGAGGCCTGGTCCCTCGTCGTCCCCTGGGAAGGCTTTCCGCTCGCCGATCTGGTGAAACTGGCCAAGCCGCTCTCGGGCGCGAAATATCTCCGCTTCACCACGCTGTCCGACCCGAAGGTGATGCCCGGCCTGTCGATCCCGTTCTTCCCCTGGCCCTATCACGAGGGCCTGACCATGGCGGAGGCGACGAACGAGCTCGCCTTCGTCGGCACCGGCATGTATGGCGCGAAGATGCCCAGGCAGGATGGCGCGCCGATCCGCGTCGTGCTGCCCTGGAAATACGGCTTCAAATCGGCGAAATCCCTCGTCCGCATCGAGTTCGTCAAGGAGCAGCCGGTTACCTTCTGGGAAAAGACCAGCCCGGACATGTACGGCTTCTGGGCCAATGTGAACCCGAAATACCCCACCCTGCGCTGGAGCCAGGCGCGCGAGCGCGTCATCGGCACCGGCGAGGTGGTGCCGACGCAAATCTACAACGGCTACGGCAAATGGGTGGCCCCGCTCTATGCCGGCATGAAGCAGGACAAGAAACTGTTCATGTGACGACCAGCAGCCGGCGGGCGATGCCGATCACCCGCCGCGCCTCGCTCCACAATTCGTAGCGGTCGAACTCCGCCGCCCTGACCCAGGCGATGTCGGTTACGTCATCGCCCGCCACCGCCTCGCCGCCCTGATACAGCCCGGCGAAATCGAGGATGGTGTAGTGAAACTCGATCCGCTGCGCCGCGTCGCGATGGATCGAGTCCACATGTGCGGCCAGCACCAGCGCGCCGGCCTCGAGCCCGGTCTCCTCGCGCAGTTCCCGCCGCGCCGCCGCCTCCGCCGTCTCGCCGAGCTCCTGCGCCCCGCCCGGCAGGCTCCAGGCGCCGAGTGCGGGCTTGCGGCCGCGGCGGATCAGCAGCACCTCGTCGCCGCGCAGCAGCACCACCCCGATGCCGACGCGCGGCGCCGCCGGATAGGCCCGGCTCATCCCGCCACCAGCGCGCGGATCGCGCGGTCCTGCTCGAACAGGTGCAGCAGCACCCGCGCCGCCCGCCCGCGCGGGGTTTCCAGGTGCGGGTCGGTGTCGAGCAGCAGCGTCGCGTCCTTCTGCGCCATCGGAATCAGGTCCTCGTCGCGCTCGGCGTCCGCCAGCCGGTAGCCGGGCAGGCCGGACTGTTTCGCCCCCAATATGTCACCTCCGCCGCGCAGCCGGAAATCCTCGTCGGCGATGCGGAACCCGTCCTCCGTCTCCCGCAGGATCGCGAGCCGGCGCCGCGCCGCCTGGCTCAGCTCGTCGCCGTGCAGCAGCAGGCAGAAACTCGCCGCCGCCCCGCGCCCGACCCGCCCGCGCAGCTGGTGCAGCTGCGCCAGCCCGAACCGGTCCGCCCGCTCGATCACCATCACGTTCGCCTCCGGCACGTCCACCCCCACCTCGATCACCGTGGTCGAGACCAGGATGTCCGCCTCGCCGCGGGCGAAGCGCTCCAGCGCCGCCGCCCGGATCTCGATCGGCTGCCGCCCGTGCGCCAGCACCACCCGCTCGCCGAACCGCTCGGCCAACGCCGCGAACCGCGCCTCGGCGGCGGCGATGTCCACCGCCTCGCTCTCGGCCACCAGCGGACACACCCAATACACCCGCCCGCCCCGGCGGATCATCCGCGCCACCGCGGCGACGATCTCCTCCATCCGCCCCACCGGGTGCAGCGTGGTGCGGATCGGCTTGCGTCCGGCGGGCTTCGCCAGAATCCGGCTCACACTCATCTCTCCCCAGTGCGAGAGCAACAGCGTGCGCGGAATCGGCGTCGCCGTCATCACCAGCATGTCCGTCGCACTTCCCTTGGCGCCGAGGGCGAAACGCTGCTCGACGCCGAACCGGTGCTGCTCGTCGATCACCGCGAGGCCGAGATCGTGGAACGCGACACTCTTCTGGAAGATCGCATGGGTGCCGACCACGATCGGGATCGACCCATCCGCGAGGCCGGCCAGCACAAGCCGCCGCTCGGCCGCCCGCAGCGAGCCGGTCAGCAGCGCCACCGGCACCGGGCAGAGTTTTTCCAGCGTCGCCAGATGCTGGCGGGCGAGCAATTCGGTGGGGGCGAGCAGGGCGGCCTGCGCGCCGGCCTCGACCACGCGCAGCATCGCCAGCGTCGCCACCAGCGTCTTCCCCGCGCCGACATCGCCCTGCAACAGCCGCAGCATCCGGTGCGGCGCGGCGAGATCGGCGTCAATTTCGGCCAGTGCCGCCGCCTGCGCATCGGTCGGCGCGAAGCCGAACCGCGCCAGCGCGGCGGCCCGCAGCCTTCCATCGCCGGTAAAGGCGCGCCCCTTCCGCCGCCGCCGCCGCGCGCGGATCAGCGCGAAGGCCAGCTGCCGCGCCAGCAATTCGTCATAGGCGAGCCGCCGTGCCGGGTGGTCGTCGGGCATCGCTTCGGGCGCGTGCAGTGTCCGCAAGGCGGCGGCGAATCCCGGCCAGCGCCGCTTTTGCAGCACCGAGGGCAACTGCCATTCCGGCAGCTCCGGCAGCCGGGCGAGGGCGCCGTCCACCGCCCGCGCCATCACCCGTGCCGTGAGTCCCGCCGTCAGCCCCCGCACCGGCTCGATCGCCGGCAGGCTCGCCGCCTGCGCCGCCGGCAGCACGTAATCGGGGTGGGGCAGGGTAGGGCGGTCGGCGAAGCGCTCGATCTTGCCCGACAGCAGCAGTTTCGCGCCCACCGGAAACTGGCCGAGCCGCCCGGGATGGAACAGCACCACCTCGCCGAAGCCGCTGGCGTCGCGAATCACCACCCGGTGCGGCTGCCCGCGCCGCGCCGGCGCCTCGTGCCGCACCACCTCGACCATCACCGTCGCGACCGATCCCGGTTCCGCCTCCGCCAGCGTCGACTGCCGCGAGCGGTCGATGAAATGCAGCGGCAGGTGGAACAGCAGGTCGCCCACGCTCGGCCCGCCCACCGCGCGCGCGATCAGCGCCGCGAGTTTCGGGCCGATGCCCGGCAGGCTGGCAAGCTCGGCCCGGAACGGCGCCAGCGACTCGGAGATGTTGGTGGTCACGGGCTGACAGTGGCGGAGCACTCGACTATATCGCAAGCCATCATGACCGAAGTATCGTCCGAGGCGCTCATCCAGCGCCGCCGCCGGCTGCTCTACCGCGCGACCCATCGCGGCACCTACGAGAACGACCTGATGATCGGCGGCTTCGCCCGCAAATACATCGACGGGATGGACGATGAGGCGCTCGACGCGCTGGAGGCGGTGATGGAACACCCCGATGCCGAGCTGGCCGACTGGCTGACCGGCCGCAAGCCGGTCCCGGCCGAGGCGGAGTCGGACATGCTCCGCCGCATCCGCGACGAGGCGGCGGAGATCGCCCAGGGCGAGTTCGGCGCCAAGCGCGGGCGATGAGCCTGCTCACCGTCTACGGCGCGCCGGAAGGGTTCGACGCCGACCTAATCGCCCGCCGCGCCGCCGAGGCGGGCACGGTGCTGCACATCGCGCGCGACGATGCCCGCCTCGCCCGGCTGGAGGACGCGCTCGCCTTCTTCGCCCCCGCCGCGGAGATCATCCGCTTCCCCGCCTGGGACTGCCTGCCCTACGACCGCGTCTCGCCCAACCCGGCGATCGTGGCCGACCGCGTCGCCGCCCTGGCCCGGCTGCTGGAACCGGCGAAGGGCACCCGCATCGTGCTGACCACGGTGAACGCCGCGGTCCAGCGCACCCCGCCGCGCGCCCGCTTCGCCGATGCCAGCCGCACCATCGCCCCCGGCGGCGCCGCCCCGCCGGACGATCTCGCCCGCTTCCTCGAACAGCGCGGCTATCACCGCGTCGGCACCGTCATGGAGCCGGGCGACTTCGCCGTGCGCGGCGGCATTTTCGACGTCTGGCCCTCCGGCGAGCCGGCGCCGGCCCGCATCGACCTGTTCGGCGACACGGTGGACACGCTCCGCCGCTTCGACCCCGGCACCCAGCGCAGCGGCGAGGCGCTGCCCTCGCTCACCTTCCGCCCCGCCTCCGAACTCCCGCTCGACGCCGACTCGATCAGCCGCTTCCGCACCGGCTTCCGCGAGCTGTTCGGCGCCGAGGCGCTGACCGACCCGCTCTACGAATCGGTCTCCGAGGGCCGCCGCCATCCCGGCATGGAGCATTTCGCGCCGCTCTTCTGCGCGACGATGGAAACCGTGTTCGACTATGCGCCCGGTGCCGCCATCAGCCTCGACCACCAGGCCGAGGAGGCCGCCGCCGCCCGCTTCGAGATGATCGCCGATCACTACGAGGCCCGCTCCGCCCCGCCCCGCGCCGGCGAGGCGCCGTACCGGCCGATCCCGCCCGCGCGCCTCTATCTCGACCGCGCCGGCCTCGATGCGCTGCTCCGCGCCCGCGGGGCAACCGTGTTCTCGCCCTTCTCCCGGCCCGAGGGCGCCGAGGGCGTGGAAGCCGGCGGCCGCCCCGGCGCCATCCTCGCCTCCGCCCAGGGCATCGCCTCGGTCTATGAGGAATTCCGCCTGCTCGCCGCCCGCTGGCGCGAGGCCGGGCGCCGCGTCGTCCTCGCCGCCTGGTCCGCCGGCTCGCGCGACCGTCTCGCCGCCCTGCTGCGCGACCACGGCATGCGCTCGATCCCGATCGACAACGCCGCCGAGGCCCGCATCGCCCAGGGCGACGCCGTGCTGCTCGCCGTTCTCGGCCTCGAACGCGGCTATGTCGCCGACGATCTCGCCATCGTCGCCGAGCAGGACCTGCTCGGCCAGCGCATCGCCCGCCCGCCGCGCCGCCGCCAGCGCGCCGACCAGTTCATCGCCGACGCCACCGAAATCGCCGAGGGCGATCTCGTCGTGCATCAGGATCACGGCATCGGCCGCTATGACGGGCTGGTGACGCTGAGCGTCGAGGGCGCGCCGCATGACTGCCTGCGCATCCTCTACGATGGCGACCAGAAGCTCTTCCTGCCGGTCGAGAACATCGACATGCTCTCCCGCTTCGGCAGCGAGACCGCCGGCGTCGGGCTCGACCGCCTGGGCGGCGCCTCCTGGCAGGCGCGCAAGGCCAAGGCCCGCAACCGCATCCGCGACATGGCGGCCGGCCTCATCCGCATCGCCGCCGAGCGCAAGCTGCACGACGCCGCGATCCTCGCCGCCGATGACGGCGCCTTCGCCGAATTCTGCGCCCGCTTCCCCTACACCGAAACCGAGGACCAGGCCCGCGCCATCGCCGACGTCATGGAAGATCTCGCCGCCGGCAAGCCGATGGACCGGCTGGTCTGCGGCGATGTCGGCTTCGGCAAGACCGAGGTCGCGCTCCGCGCCGCCTTCATCGCCGCGATGTCCGGCGCCCAGGTCGCCGTGGTGGTGCCGACCACGCTGCTCGCCCGCCAGCACTACCGCCTGTTCTCCGAGCGCTTCGCCGGCCTGCCCATCCGCGTCGAGCAGCTCTCCCGCCTCGTCTCCGCCAAGGATACCGCGAAGGTGAAGGCCGGCCTCGCCGACGGCACGGTGAACATCGTCGTCGGCACCCATGCGCTGCTGTCGAAAACGATCGCCTTCGCCGACCTCGCGCTGCTGATCGTCGACGAGGAGCAGCATTTCGGCGTCGCCCACAAGGAACGGCTGAAGCAGCTCAAGGCCGACATCCACGTCCTCACCCTGACCGCGACGCCGATCCCCCGCACCCTCCAGCTCGCGCTGACCGGCGTGCGCGACCTCTCGCTGATCACCACCCCGCCGGTCGACCGTCTCGCCGTGCGCACCTTCATCATGCCGTGGGACAAGCTGGTGATCCGCGAGGCCATCGCCCGCGAGCGCTTCCGCGGCGGGCAGATCTTCTGCGTCGTCCCGCATATCGAGGATATCGACCGGATGCGCGAGCGCCTGGCCGAGATCGCGCCGGACCTGCGCACCGCCACCGCCCATGGCCGCCTGCCGCCGACCGAGATCGAGCGGGTGATGACCGAGTTCAGCGAAGGCAAGCACGACGTCCTGCTCGCCACCAACATCGTCGAATCCGGGCTCGACATGCCGGCGGTGAACACGATCCTGATCTGGCGCGCCGATCTCTTCGGCCTCGGCCAGCTCTACCAGCTGCGCGGCCGCGTCGGCCGCGGCAAGCAGCGCGGCTACGCCTATCTCACCTGGCCCGCCTCGCACACGCTCGCCGCCTCCTCGC
Source organism: Acidiphilium sp. JA12-A1 (assembly GCF_000724705.2). Taxonomy (NCBI): domain Bacteria; kingdom Pseudomonadati; phylum Pseudomonadota; class Alphaproteobacteria; order Acetobacterales; family Acidocellaceae; genus Acidiphilium; species Acidiphilium sp. JA12-A1. The sequence goes on along the minus strand of NZ_JFHO01000055.1, from coordinate 18,159 downwards.
AGAAGCGCCTCGAAGTGATGCAGACGCTCGACACGCTCGGCGCCGGCTTCACCCTCGCCTCGCACGATCTCGACCTGCGCGGCGCCGGCAACCTGCTGGGCGACGAGCAGTCCGGCCATATCCGCGAGGTCGGCATCGAGCTCTACCAGCAGATGCTGGAGGATGCGGTGGCCGAACTGCGCGCGGCCGGCGGCAGCGAATCGCGCGAGGCCGCGCGGGACTGGACGCCGAATATCAGCCTCGGCCTGCCCGTCCTCATCCCCGAAGCCTATGTGGCCGACCTGCCGGTCCGCCTCGGCCTCTACCGTCGCATCGGCGGACTCGCGACCGATGCCGAGAGCGAGGCGCTCGCCGCCGAACTGGTCGACCGTTTCGGCCCGATGCCCGAGGAGGTGGAAAACCTCCTCGCCACGGTGGCGCTGAAGCGCGCCTGCCGCGCCGTCGGCGTCGAGAAGCTGGAGGCCGGGCCGAAGGGCATGGTCGTCGCCTTCCGCGGCAACGCATTCGCCAATCCCGGCGGCCTCGTCGCCTGGCTCGCCACCCGCGCCGGCCTGCTCCGCCTGCGCCCGGACCACAAGCTGGTCATGGTCCGCGAGATGGACGTGAAGGCCCGCCTCGCCGCGGCCCGCGACATAATATCGAACCTGCAACGCATTATCGACCAGTCGAAGGCGGCATGAATCGAATTCGTAACTAAACGAATCGAAACTTGCCTCATCCTGCCGGGTCCTCATCTTCTCGTGAGGAAGGCGGCCGCTCCTCGGCCGTCCAGCCCACGTCCGCCCCGCGGCCGTGACGCTCGCGGCCGCTCCCCGGCCGTCCAGTACAGGAGGTCATGCCCATGACAGACCGAACCCTTTTCCGCGCCAGCGCCGTTGCCCTGATCGCCGCCGCGATGGCGAGCGCGCCGGCTTTGGCGGCGACCGGCAGCCCCGCCGCCGCCGCGCCCGCGCCCGCCACCGGGTCGATGTCCGCGGCGCCGTCCGCATCGCCGCAAACCATCGCCAGGGCCGGCAAGGCCCTGCACCAGGTGCTCGAGATCAACCACAGCTACGGCGCGAAGCTCGCCCACACGACCGATCCCGCCGGCAAGCAGCGCCTGATCGCCTCGGCCAAGGACAAGGCCACCACCGCCATCACCGCGCAGGGCCTCACCGTGCGGCAATACGACCAGGTGCTGGCCGAGGCCCGGCAGAACCCGGCCCTGCGCGCCCGGCTCTTCGCCGCCGCCGGCCTGCCGGCGCAGAAATGATCACATGACCGCTTCGAGGATCACCGCCGTCCCATAGGCGGTGACCTCGTTCATCGCCTGGCCCTGGCCGGCGTCGAACTCCCCGGAATCGAACCGCATCCCGATCACCGCATTGGCGCCGAGCGAGGCGGCATGCGCCTTCAGCGCGGCGATCGCCTCGTCCCGCGTCTGGTTGACCATGGCGATGTAGCCCTCCTGCGAACCGCCGAAAATCGCGCGGATGCCGCCGAGCATGTTGCCCACGATGGTCCGGCTGCGGATCGAGGTGCCATAGACCGGGCCGACCACCCGGGCGATCCTGGCATTGGCCACCTCGTTGACGGTGACGACGAGAATTTCGTTCATGGCCTGGGTCCGTTCCTGCCTGTCCAACCGCGCGTTCATATCATTGACCGGGCGCGGCCGCATCGGCTTTATGATTTTGTCATGGATCTGGTTCCCCCGCGCCCCGAACAAGACGCCGCCGCCTGCGCCGACGGGGAGCTGCCCCCCTGCGTCCTCACCCGCCCGCCGCGCCAGTCCGCCCCGGTCGTGGTCGCCTCGCCGCATTCCGGCCGCGCCTACGCGCCGGATTTCCTCGCCCTCTCCCGGCTCGACGCCCGCGCCCTGCGCAAGAGCGAGGACGGCTTCGTCGACGAGCTGTGCGCCGGCGCCCCCGGCCTCGGCCTGCCGCTGCTCGCCGCCCGCTTCCCCCGCGCCTGGTGCGACGTCAACCGCGAGCCCTGGGAACTCGACCCCGCGATGTTCGAGGACGCCCTGCCGCCCTATGTGAACGCCACCAGCCCCCGCGTCGCCGCCGGCCTTGGCACCATCGCCCGCGTCGTCGCCTCCGGCGAGCCGATCTACCGCCGCAAGCTCCGCTTCGCCGAGGCGCAGGCGCGGATCGAGGCCTGCTGGCGCCCCTATCACGCCGCCCTGGCCGGGCTCATCGCCGAAACCCGCGCCGCCTTCGGCGCCTGCCTCCTGCTCGACATCCATTCGATGCCGCGCCCGCCCGGCCTGCCGCACGGCCACGGGCCGGACATCGTGGTGGGCGACCTGCACGGCGCCTCCTGCGCCCGCCCGGTCGTGCAGCTGGTCGAGCAGGCCCTGCGCGGCGAGGGCTTCGCGATCCGCCGCAACGATCCCTATGCCGGCGGCTACGTCACCCGCCACTACGGCCGCCCGCGCGAGCACGTCCACGTCGTGCAGATCGAGATCGCCCGCGCCCTCTACATGGACGAGGCGACGATGCTCCGCCTGCCCGGCTTCGCCGCGCTGCAGGCGAGCCTCACCCGCATCCTCGCGCGGGTCGCCGCCGCCGTGCCGGCGCTGGTCTGACCATGGCGCCCCCCGATCGCGAACCCGCCGCGCGGGTGCCGCTCTACGCCCGGGTGAAGGAGGCGATCGTCGAGCGCATCGCCAGCGGCCAGATCGGCCCCGGCGGCCGCCTGCCCTCCGAGCACGAGCTGATGGCCGAATTCGGCGTCTCGCGGATGACGGCGCATCGCGCCCTGCGCGAACTCTCCGCCGCCGGCCTCGTCGCCCGCGTGCAGGGCAGGGGCAGCTTCGCCGCGCCGCCGCGCCCGCGCCTCGAATGGCTCGAAATCCGCGACATCTCCGATGAGATCGTCGCCTCCGGCCACCGCCACCGCGTCCGCGTCCTCGCCCAGGAAGCCACCCGCGCCCGCGCCGACCAGGCGCTCGCCTTCGGCCTGCGCCCCGGCGCGCGCATCTTCCACGCCACCCTGCTGCATTACGAGGACGACGTGCCGGTGCAGATCGAGGACCGGCTGGTCTCGCCCCGCTTCGCCCCGGATTTCCTCGAACAGGATTTCACGAAGGAGACCGTCGCCGCCTATCTCCTCCGCCTCGGCCCGGCGACCGAGACCGAGCACGTCGTCTACGCGACCACGCCCTCGCCCGAGATCCGCGCCCTGCTCGAGATCGGGCGCGACGAGGAGCAGGCCTGCCTCGTCGTCCTCCGCCGCACCTGGAGCGGCGGGCTTCCCGCCACCCAGACCGAGTTCATCCACCCCGGCGCCCGCTACGCGCTCGGCACCCGCTCCTCGATGGGCGACCGGCCGGACGGCCCGGCCGCCCCCCTGAACCTCAGCCGGTGATCCCCGGCAGGTTCAGCCCGTTCTCCCGCGCGCAGTCGATGGCGATGTCGTAGCCGGCATCGGCATGGCGCATCACCCCGGTCGCCGGGTCGTTCCACAGCACCCGCTCCAGCCGCTTCGCCGCCGCCTCGGTGCCGTCGGCGACGATCACCATCCCCGCATGCTGCGAATACCCCATCCCGACCCCGCCGCCATGATGCAGCGAGACCCAGGTCGCCCCCGAGGCGCAGTTGAGCAGCGCGTTGAGCAGCGGCCAGTCCGACACCGCGTCCGACCCGTCGCGCATCGCCTCGGTCTCGCGGTTGGGGCTGGCGACCGAGCCGGAATCGAGATGGTCCCGCCCGATCACCACCGGCGCCGACAGCTCGCCCCGCGCCACCATCTCGTTGAAGGCGAGGCCGAGCCGGTGCCGCTGCCCGAGCCCCACCCAGCAGATCCGCGCCGGCAGGCCCTGGAAGGCGATCCGCTCGCGCGCCATGTCGAGCCAGTGATGCAGATGCGGATCGTCGGGGATCAGCTCCTTCACCTTCGCGTCCGTCCGGTAGATGTCCTCGGGGTCGCCCGACAGCGCCGCCCAGCGGAACGGCCCGATCCCCCGGCAGAACAGCGGCCGGATATAGGCCGGCACGAAGCCCGGAAAGTCGAACGCGTCGGCCACCCCCATCTCCTGCGCCATGGCGCGGATGTTGTTGCCGTAGTCGAGTACCGGAATTCCCATCCGCCAGAAATCGAGCATCGCCCGCACCTGCCCGGCCATCGACCGCTTCGCCGCCAGCGCCACCGCCTCGGGGTCGCGCTCGCGCATCGCCGCCCAGTGCTCCAGCGTCCATCCCGCCGGCAGGTAGCCGTTCACCGGATCATGCGCCGAGGTCTGGTCGGTCACGATATCCGGGCGGATGCCGCGGCGGACGAGTTCGGGAAACACCTCCGCGGCATTGCCGAGCAGCCCGATCGAGACCGGCTTTCCGTCGCGCTTCGCCGCCTCCAGCATCGCCAGCGCCTCGTCGAGCGTGTCGGCCCGGCGGTCGAGATAGCGCGTGCGCAGCCGCATCTCGATGCGCGAGGGCGTGCACTCCACCGCGATCATCGAGGCCCCGGCCATCGTCGCCGCCAGCGGCTGCGCCCCGCCCATGCCGCCAAGTCCGCCGGTCAGGATCCACCGCCCGGCGAGATCGCCGCCGTAATGCTGCCGCCCGGCCTCGACGAAGGTCTCATACGTACCCTGCACGATGCCCTGCGAGCCGATATAGATCCACGACCCCGCCGTCATCTGGCCGTACATCATCAGGCCCTTGCGATCGAGTTCGTGGAAATGCTGCCAGTTCGCCCAGTTCGGCACCAGGTTGGAATTGGCGATCAGCACGCGCGGCGCGTCCGCATGGGTGCGGAACACGCCGACCGGCTTGCCCGACTGCACCAGCAGCGTCTCCTCCGGCCCGAGATCGCGCAGCGCGCCGAGAATGCGGTCGAAACTCTCCCAGTCCCGCGCCGCCCGGCCGATCCCGCCATAGACGACGAGTTCCTCCGGCCGCTCCGCGACGTCGGGGTCGAGATTGTTCATCAGCATCCGCAGCGGCGCCTCGGTCAGCCAGGACCGGGCGCTGAGGTCGTTGCCATGCGGCGCGCGGATCGTCCGCGCATTGTCGAGACGACGATTCATCCTGTTCATTCCTTCGAGTTCGCGAAATCGATGCAGTCGCGCAAAATCCCCTCCAGCACGCCACGCAGCGTCGCCGCCCGCGCCGGATCGTACGGCGCCGGCCAGTTCGCCGCACTGGGCGCTGACGGCTCCTCCATGTAGCCGCGGCAGGCGAGTTCCATCTGCACCGCATGCACGCCTTCGGCCGGCGCGCCGTGATGCCGCGTGATCCAGCCGCCGACAAACCGCCCGTTAGAAACGTGGCTGAACCCCGCCTCGGCGCAACGTCCGGCGATCCGCGCCGCAAGTCGCGGATCGGCCGCCCGCCCGCGATCGGTGCCGATATTGCAGACCGGCAGCTCGCCCTCGAACAGTCGCGGAATCACCGAGCGGATCGAGTGGCAGTCATACAGCACGACGCGCCCGTGCAGCGCCCGCAGCCGCGCGATCTCGCCCGCGATAACATCGTGATAGGGATCGTGATACGCCTGCCGGCGCCTCGCGATTTCCGCCTCGTCCGGCTCCCGCCCGTCGCGATAGAGCGGCGCGCCGTCGAAATCCGTGGTCGGGCACAGCCCCGTCGTCGCCTGCCCCGGATAGAGCGAGGCGCCGGACGGATCGCGGTTGACGTCGATCACGCTGCGCGAGATCCGCGTGCGGATCACCGTCGCATCGAGCCCGGGCGCGAAATCGTAGAGCCGGTCGATCCACCAGTCCGCATCCCGCAGCGCCTGCCAGGACGAGACGAAATCCCCCGCCAGCGCCTCGGGAATTTCGGTCCCCGTATGCGGAATGCTGACCAGCAGCGGTGCGGCACCCCGCCGCAGCTCGATGAACGGGGCAGGGGAGGGGGCGCTCACGCGTCGAGCTCCGGCAGCGCGTCGCATCCCGCCGCCCGCTCGGCGGCGCCGCTCTCGATCAGCGCCCGCGCCCGCGCGATGTCCGGCGCCATCAGCCGGTCCTCGTCGAGCACCGGCACGCTCTCCCGCAGCACCGCGTGCATCCGCCCGAGCGGCGCGCTGGTCGCGAGCGGGGCGAGCAGGTCGATCCCCTGCGCCGCCATCAGATACTCGATCGCCAGGACATGCGAGAGATTGTCGGCCATTCTCAGCAGCCGCATCGCCCCGTGCGTCGCCATCGAGACATGGTCCTCCTGGTTGGCCGAGGTCGGGATGGAATCCACGCTGGCCGGATGCGCCAGCATCCGGTTCTCCGCGACCAGCGCCGCCGCGGTCACCTGCGGAATCATGTAGCCCGAATTCAGCCCCGGCGCGCGGGTCAGGAAGGCCGGCAGGCCCGAATGCGCCGGATCGACCAGCAGCGCGATCCGCCGCTCCGCCAGCGACCCCGCCTCGGCGATCGCCAGCGCGATCTGGTCGGCGGCGAAGGCGACGTATTCGGCGTGGAAATTGCCGCCCGAAATCACCTCGCCGGTCTCGGCGAACACCAGCGGATTGTCCGACACGCCATTGGCCTCGGTCGCCAGCGTCCGCCCCGCCTGGCCGAGCAGGTCGAACACCGCGCCCATCACCTGCGGCTGGCAGCGCAGCGAATACGGGTCCTGCACGCGCGGATCGCCGATCCGGTGCGAGTCGCGAATCCCGCTTCCCGCCAGCAGCGTCCGCAGCGCCGCCGCCACCGCCATCTGCCCCGCATGTCCGCGCAGCGCGTGGATGCGCGGATCGAACGGCGCGTCGGACCCCCGCGCCGCATCCGTCGTCAGCGCCCCGGTCAGCAGCGCCGCGCGGCACAGGCGCTCGGCGCGGAACAGCCCGGTCAGCGCGATCGCGGTCGAAACCTGCGTGCCGTTCAGCAGCGCCAGCCCCTCCTTCGGGCCGAGCACCAGCGGCGCCATCCCCGCCCGGCCGAGCGCCGCCGCGGCATCCTCCCGCCCCGCCGCGCCCAGCACCTCGCCGATGCCGAGCAGCGCGCAGGTCATGTGCGCGAGCGGCGCGAGATCGCCGGAGGCGCCGACCGAGCCCTGCGCCGGAATCACCGGCAGGATGTCATGATCGAGCAAGCCCTGCAGCGCCTCGATCGTCTCCCACCGCACGCCCGAGGCCCCGCGCGCCAGGCTCGCGAGCTTCAGCGCGATCACCATCCGCACGATCGGCGCCGGCAGCGCCTCGCCCACCCCCGCCGCGTGCGACAGCACGAGATTGCGCTGCAAGGTGGCGAGATCCGCCGGCTCGATCCGCGTCGAGGCGAGGCGCCCGAACCCGGTATTGATGCCGTAGACCGCCTCGTCCCTCTCCAGGATCGCGGCGACGCATCCCGCCGCCGCCTCCACCGCCGCGCGGCATCCCGCATCCAGCCGCGCCGCGTCGCCCTCCTGCACCGCCCGCCAGTCGGCGAGCCGCATCGTCCCCGGTGAAATGATCACGCATCAACTCCTTTCAGAACGCGCCGCTCCAGCGGCGCCGGCCCGACCCAGGCGAGAACCTGGTCGAGGCTGTCCACACTCCAGATCGCGAGGTCGCACGACCGCCCTGCGTCGATCGCGCCGCATTCGCCGCCGAGCCCGAGCGCATCGGCGGCATGGCGGGTGATGCCGAGCCAGGCTTCCTCGAAAGAAAGGCCGAAGAACACGCAGGCCATCTGCGCCGAAAGCCGCAGCGAGGCGATCGGCGAGGTGCCCGGATTGCAGTCGGTCGCCACCGCCATCCGGCATCCCGCCGCGCGCATCGCCGCGACATCCGGCCGCTTCGCCTCGCGCAGCACGTAATAGGCGCCGGGCAGCAGCACCGCGACGCTGCCCGCCCGCGCCATCGCCGCGATTCCCTCGGCCGAGGCATATTCCAGATGATCGGCCGACAGCGCGCCGAACCGCGCCGCCAGCGCCGCCCCGCCGCCCTCGGCGCGCTGGTCGGCGTGCAGCTTCACCGCCAGCCCCGCCGCCCGCGCCGCGGCGAACACCGCCGCAACCTCCCCGGCGCCGAAGGCGATCTCCTCGCAGAACGCATCGACCGCATCCGCCAGCCCCGCCTCGGCGATCGCCGGAATCATCCGCCGGCACACGAGATCGAGATAGGCGGTCCGGTCCATCTCCGGCGGCATCGTGTGGGCGCCGAGATAGGTGGTGGCGACGCGGAACCGCCCCGCCCGGCCGATCGCGCGCGCCGCGCGCAGCATCGCGAGTTCCGTCGCCTCGTCGAGCCCGTAGCCCGACTTGATCTCGACCGTCGTCACCCCCTCGGCCGCCCAGGCGTCCAGCCGCGCCTCGGCGCCCGCCCGCATCGCCGCCTCGTCCAGCGCCCTCGTCGCCCGCATCGTCGCGCGGATGCCGCCGCCTTCGCGGGCGATGCTCTCATAGCTCTCGCCGGCGAGCCGCCGCGCGAACTCGCCCGAGCGGTCGCCGCCGAAAATCAGGTGGGTGTGGCAATCGACCAGCCCCGGCGTGATCCAGCGCCCGGCGCAGTCGATTGTCTCCGCCGCTTCCAGCGCCGGCATCTCCGCCTCCGGCCCGGCCCAGACGATCCGTCCGTCCCGGCTCGCCACCGCGCCGCCCTCGACCACCCCGAGCCCGGGGCGGTCCGGCGCGCAGGTCGCCAGTCGCGCATTCCGCCACAGCCGGTCGCATCGCATGATACCCTCCTGACAACGCCGAACAAAATGTATATACAACTAGCCGAACGACGATGGCAACCCATTCCCGAAAGGACCGACCATGCGGCGACTCTGGCTCGAACAGGCTTTTCTCCCCGAAGGATGGGCGTCCGGCGTCGCGCTCGACATCGACGGGTCCGGCCGCATCGCCGGCCTCGCCGCGAATGCCCCGCCGGCCGATCGCGAAACCGTCCCCGGCTGCGTGCTGCCCGGCCTGCCCAACCTGCACAGCCACGGCTTCCAGCGGGCGATGTCCGCGCTCGCCCAGCGCCGCCGCGCCGCCGCCGAGGATTTCTGGTCCTGGCGCGGCGTGATGTACCGCACCGCCCTCGCGCTGCCGCCGGACGACATCGCCGCCGTCACCGCCATGGCCTTCATGGAAATGCTCGAGCGCGGCTTCACCGCGGTCGCCGAATTCCATTACCTGCACAACGATTCCGCCGGCGCCCCCTATGCCGATCCCGCCGAGCTCGCCACGCGGGTGATCGAGGCGGCGGCGCAAACCGGCATCGGCCTCACCCTGCTGCCGGTGCTCTACAGCGCCGCCGGCCCCAACCGCCCGCCCGAGCCGGGCCAGCGCCGCTTCATCACCGATCTCGACGGGTTTCTCCGCCTGCACGCGGCCACGGCGGAACGGCTGCGCGCCCTGCCGGGCGCCGTGCTCGGCGCCGCGCCGCACTCGCTGCGCGCCGCCCGCGCCGCCGATGTCGCCGCCCTGTCCGGCCTGCTTCCCGAAGGCCCGCTCCACATCCACGCCGCCGAGCAGACCGGCGAGGTCGCCGAGGTCGAGGCCGCGCTCGGCGCCCGCCCGGTCGAATTCCTGCTCCGCGAGGCGGGGGTCGACGCCCGCTGGTGCCTGATCCACGCCACCCACATGACGGCCGAGGAAACCGCCGGCCTCGCCCGCGCCGGCGCCGTCGCCGGCCTCTGCCCGATCACCGAGGCCGATCTCGGCGACGGCATCTTCAATGGAAACACCTTCATCGATGCCGGCGGGCGTTTCGGCGTCGGCACCGATTCCAATGTCGCGATCGAGGCCCCCGCCGAGCTGCGCCAGCTCGAATGGAGCCAGCGCCTGCGCGATCGTCGCCGCCTCGTCCTCGCCGACCCGGCGCGCGACGGCGGCTCGACCGGCGCCGCCCTCTACCGCGCGGCCCTCGCCGGCGGCGCGCAGGCCCTGGCCCAGCCCATCGGCGCCATCGCCCCCGGCTGCCGCGCCGATCTCGTCTCGCTCCGCCGCGCCGGCACCGACCTCGCCGCGCTCTCCGCCGAAACCCGGCTCGATCACTACATCTTCGCCGGCGGCGCGCGGCTGGTCGACCGTGTCTACGTCGCCGGGCGCTGCCTTGTGCGCGAGGGCCGGCACGATGCCCGCGCCGCCATCGAATCCCGCTTCGCCGCGGCCCTCCGCCGCCTGGAGGACGCGCTCTGAACTTGTATGTACAATCTCAGCCCGGCTGGCCGCCATCCTCGCGGATCAGCGCCAGCCGGCGATAGAGCGTGTTGCGGCTGATCCCGAGCCGCCGCGCCGCCCGGCTCATGTTGCCGCCCGCCGCCTCGATCGCCTGCAGGATCAGCTGGTCCGCCCCCTCCCGCAGCGACGCCGCCGGCACGGCTGGCGCTGCCGCCGCCGCCGCCACCGGCGCGTCCGCCTTCGCCGGCCGGGCGCCGCCGCGCAGTTCCTCGGCGATATCGTCCGGCAGGTGCTCCCAGCCGATCTCCGTCTCGTCCGCCTCGCACATCGACTGGCCGATCCGCAGCACATTGGCGAGCTGGCGGATATTGCCCGGCCAGTCATGCGCCCGGAACGCCGCCATCAGCCCGGGGGCGACGCCGCGCACCGTCTCCCCCGCCGCGTCGAGCCGCAGGATGCGCTCGACCAGCGCATCGAGGTCGGTGCGCCGGCGCAGCGGCGGCAGGGCGACGCCGAGCCCGTTGATCCGGTAGAACAGGTCGGCGCGGAACCGCCCCTCGGCCACCGCCCGGCGCAGGTCGCAGTTGGTCGCGCAGATCAGCGCGAAATCCACCGGCGCCGGCCGCCCGCCGAGCGGGGTCACCACCCGCTCCTCCAGCACCCGCAGCAGCCGGGTCTGCATCGCCAGCGGCATGTCGCCGATCTCGTCGAGGAACAGCACGCCGTCCGCCGCCTCGCGGATGCGCCCCGGCGCGCCCTCGCGCCGCGCTCCGGTAAAGGCGCCGGGCGCGTAGCCGAACAGCTCCGCCTCGATCATCGTCTCCGGCAGCGCCGCGCAGTTGACGGCGACGAACGGCCCGCCCCGCCGCGGCCCCGCGGCGTGGATCGCCCGCGCCATCACGTCCTTGCCCACCCCGGTCTCGCCATGGATCAGGATCGGGATCGCCCGCCCCAGCGCCCGCCGCACCTGGCCGATCGCCCGCGCCACCAGCGGATCGCCGGTCTCCAGCGCCGCCAGCGCGTCGGTCGGCCAGATCGTCCTCGGCCGCGCCGGCCGCGCCGCCCGCGGCATGTCGACGCGCAGGAACACCCGTCCGCCGCCCGGCGGCCGCAGCTCCAGCGGCTCGCCGCCGCCGCGCCGCTCGCGCGCCAGCAGCGCCTCCACCGTCTCCTCGAACACCTCCACCGCCGACACCTGGCCAAGATCCTCGCGCCGCAGGCCGAGCATCTGCATCGCCGCCCCGTTCGCCCCGCGCAGCGTGCCGTCCGCCCCGAACGCCACCACCCCCTCGGCCAGCGTCCCCACCCCCTGGCGCGAGGCATGGAAGCGCAGCTTCACGTCACGCAGATGTGACATCTCGAACATCCGGTTCTCGATCATCTGCGCCGCCGCCCGCACCAGGCCGAACGTGTGCGGATGATAGACCCGCTGGTCGCAGGAAATGTCGATCACGCCGAGCAGCTCGCCGGTCGAGGCGGTGAGGGGGGCGGCGGCGCAGGCGAGGAAATTGTTCCGCTCTAGGAAATGCTCCGCGCCGTGGACGACGACCGGCGCCGCCTCGATCAGCGCGGTGCCGACGGCGTTGGTCCCGCGATCCGTCTCCGCCCAGCTCGCCCCCGGCTGCAGCGCCACCCGCGCCGCCCGCCCGCTGAAGCCGGGATCGCCCACCGCGTCGAGCAGGAAGCCGTTGCAGTCCGACAGCAGCACGATGCAGCCGGAATCGCGGATCTGCCCGTAGAGATATTCGATGATCGGCCGCGCCCGCAGCGCGAGGTCGGAAACCCGCTCCTGTGCCGCGCGCAGCTCGGCGCCGCAGAGATGCGGGGCCTCTCCCGCCGCGCGGTCGGGCGCGAGCCCGGCGCTGACGCAGCGCTGCCACGACCGCGCGAGCAGCGGGCTCGGCGCCGCCCCTGGCAGCCCGGCGGAGAGCCGCTCCTTGCCGGCCCGCAACCGCGCGGACCTGTCGTCGTGATGTGTGGAAAGATGGTCCATGGGCGTAGTCCGTCCTGCGTTTCCTCGATCGTCGCGGCGCGCTCCTGCTGGCGGCCGTCGTCATGTTTGCCTGACACTATGCCCCGTCGTCCCGCCATGCAACGGAACAATACGAAACGTCCCGTTTTGGGACAGTGTCCCCGATCGGGACGTCCCGCCTGTCCCGCGCCCGGCGCGCCCGGCACGCCGGCGGGCGGATTCGGCCGCGTCCCGGCCTTGGCACGGCGCTTGCAGTCCTCCCTGGCGAAGCAACCAGCGCGGCCCGGAACGTCGGGCCGCAGGACGGAGGAAGACCAATGCCCGACGGCGCCATTCGCCCCTCGCCCGGAACCGCACCCGGCGGATTCACCTTCAAGCCCCGCTACGACAATTTCATCGGCGGCCGCTTCGTCGCCCCGGCCGAGGGCCGCTACTTCGCCAACGTCACCCCGGTGACCGGCCACGCCTTCACCGAGGTCGCCCGGTCGAGCGAGGTCGATATCGAGCACGCGCTCGACGCCGCCCACGCCGCCGCCGAGTCCTGGGGCCGCACCGCCCCGGCCGAGCGCGCCCTGATGCTCAACCGCATCGCCGACCGGATGGAGGAAAACCTCGCCCTCCTCGCCTATGTCGAGACGGTCGACAACGGCAAGCCGATCCGCGAGACCACCGCGGCCGACATTCCGCTCGCCATCGACCATTTCCGCTATTTCGCGAGCTGCATCCGCGCCCAGGAAGGCACGCTCTCGGAAATCGACCACAACACCGTGGCCTACCACTTCCACGAGCCGCTCGGCGTCGTCGGCCAGATCATCCCCTGGAACTTCCCGATCCTGATGGCGGCCTGGAAGCTCGCCCCGGCGCTGGCGGCGGGCAACTGCGTCGTCCTCAAGCCGGCCGAGCAGACCCCGGTCAGCATCCTCGTCCTCGCCGAGCTGATCGCCGACCTGCTGCCGCCCGGCGTGCTCAACATCGTCAACGGTTTCGGCCTCGAGGCCGGCAAGCCGCTCGCCTCCTCCAGCCGCATCGCCAAGATCGCCTTCACCGGCGAGACCACGACCGGCCGGCTGATCATGCAATATGCCAGCCACAACCTGATCCCGGTCACGCTGGAGCTCGGCGGCAAGTCGCCCAACATCTTCTTCGCCGACGTCGCCGCCGAGGATGACGACTTCCTCGACAAGGCGCTGGAAGGCTTCGCGATGTTCGCGCTCAATCAGGGCGAGGTCTGCACCTGCCCGTCGCGCGCGCTGATCCATGAAAGCCTCTACGACCGCTTCATGGAGCGCGCCGTCCCCCGCGTGCAGGCGATCCGCCAGGGCAGCCCGCTGGATGCGGCGACGATGGTCGGCGCCCAGGCCTCCAGCGAGCAGGTCGAGAAGATCCTCTCCTATCTCGACATCGGCCGCCAGGAAGGAGCGGAAGTGCTCACCGGCGGCGGCCGCGCCGCGCTCGGCGGCGAGCTCGCGGACGGGTTCTACGTCCAGCCCACCATCTTCCGCGGCCACAACCGGATGCGGATCTTCCAGGAGGAAATCTTCGGCCCCGTCGTCTCGGTGACGACCTTCAAGGACGAGGCCGAGGCGCTCGCCATCGCCAACGACACGCTCTACGGCCTCGGCGCCGGTGTCTGGACGCGCGATGCCAACCGCGCCTATCGCTTCGGCCGCGGCATCAAGGCCGGCCGCGTCTGGACCAACTGTTATCACCTCTACCCGGCGCACGCGGCGTTCGGCGGCTACAAGCAGTCCGGCATCGGCCGCGAGACGCACCGGATGATGCTCGACCACTACCAGCAGACCAAGAACATGCTGGTTAGTTACGACCCGAAGAAGCTCGGCTTCTTCTGACCATGACGGGACCGGGCTCCATCCCGCGCGTGACCGCGACGCCATCGGCCCTCGCGCTGATCGCCGAGCTGACGGCGCGTCACGGCCCGGTCCTGTTCCACCAGTCGGGCGGCTGCTGCGACGGTTCGGCGCCGATGTGCTACCCGCAGGCGGATTTCGTCGTTTCCCCTGACGATATCTGCCTCGGTGCCATCGGCGGCGCGCCGTTCCACATCAGCGCGTCGCAGTTCGAGTACTGGCGTCACACCCAGCTCGTCATCGACGTCGTCGAGGGGATCGGCGGCATGTTCTCGCTCGACAACGGCACCGGGCTGCGCTTTCATGTGCGCTCGCGGCTGTTCTCCGGAGAGGAAGCCGCGATGCTCGCCGCCGCCCGGGCTCCCCTAACCTGACGGCGCACCAAACCGCCGCTCTTTGATCCTGACAACACCAGAAACCTCTTAGGGAGATCTTCATGAAGTCCAGATTTGCCAGAACCGGAACCGCGCTGATCGGCGCCCTCGCCGGCACGCTGCTCGCCGCCGGCGCCGCCTCGGCGCAGCCCGCCTACCCGAGCGTTACCCAGGCCCGGCTCGACAACGCCGCCGCCTCGAAGGGCTGGCTGATGTTCAACCGCAGCTACGCCGGCGACGACTACGCGCCGTTTGCGCAGATCAACACGAAGAACGTCGCCTCGCTGAAACCCGCCTGGTCATCGGCGAAAATCGACATCCCCAACGGCTTCGAAGGCACGCCCATCGTCAATGGCGACTACATGTTCGCCACCACCCCGCTCGACCATCTCATCGCCTTCAACGCGAAGACGGGCCAGAAACTCTGGGAATACGACTACGACCTGCCGAAGACCGCGCTGAAGACGGTCTGCTGCGACGTGAACAACCGCGGCGTCGCCGTCTACGGCAACGAAGTGTTCATGGGCACGCTCGACAATCACGTCCTCGCCTTAGATGCGACGACCGGCAAGGTGCTGTGGAACGTCGCGCTCGAGAAGCCGGGCATCGGCTACTCGATCTCCGAGGCCCCGATGATCGTCGACGGCAAGGTGATCATCGGCTCCGGCGGCGGCGAATACGGCGCCCGCGGCTTCATCGTCGGGCTCGACGCGCAGACCGGCAAGCTGCTCTGGAAGACCTACACGATTCCCTCGCCGAGCGAGCCCGGCGGCAAGACCTGGCCGGCCGGCGCCTACAAGCACGGCGGCGGCAGCCCGTGGATGACCGGCACCTACGATCCGAAGACCAAGCAGCTTTTCTGGGGTGTGGGCAATCCGGGCCCGTGGCTCGCCTCGATGCGCCCGGGCAACAACCTGTATTCGGACAGCGTCATCGCGATCGATCCCAATACCGGCGCCATCAAGTGGCACTACCAGTACACCCGCAACGACACCTGGGACTATGACGGCGTGAACACCGCCCAGCTCGCCGACATCACCTACAAGGGCAAGCCCTACCACGCCCTGGTCGAGGCCAACCGCAACGGCTATTTCTACGCGATCAACCGCGAGACCGGGAAGCTGATCTACGCCGTGCCCTTCGTGCACGACACCTCGATCACCGGGATCAAGGACGGCCAGGCCGTCAACAACATGAAGCTGCGCCCCGCGCTCGACAAGCAGATCTTCACCTGCCCGAGCTTCCTCGGCGGCAAGAACTGGTGGCCCGGCGCGGTCGATCCCGCGACCAACATGGCCTATGTGCCGACGCTGCACGCCTGCATGACGATGAAGGGCGTTCCGGTCAGCTACGCCGCGGGCCTGCCCTATCTCGGCGAAACCTTCGAGATGAAGCCCGACCCCGCCTCGCCGCACCACATGGGCTCGATCCAGGCGATCGATCTGTCCACCGGCAAGCAGGTCTGGCAGCACCGCACGAAGGAGCCGTGGGACGGCGGCGCGATGGCGACCTCCGGCGGCCTCGTCTTCTCCGGCACGGCGGACGGCCATCTCTACGCCTTCGACGCCAAGACCGGAAAGATCCTGTGGAAGAGCCCCTATCTCGGCTCCGGCATCATCGCCAACCCGATGTCCTACGAGATCGACGGCAAGCAGTATGTCGCGGTCTGGTCGGGCTGGGGCGGCGTGTGGCCGCTGTGGTCGGGCAAGCTCGGCGCCTCGCTCGCCAAGGCGCCGCGCGGCGGCCAGCTCCATGTCTTCGCGCTCAATGGCTGAGCGCAGGCACCCCCGGCCGCTTCGGCGGCCGGGCCTTCTCCGCGCCGCGCTGGCCGGCATCGTGCTGGCGGCGTGCGGCATCGCCTCCGCCCGCGCCGCCGGCCCCACGGTCTGCATCGACCGCGCCAACCCGATGCAGCGTGTCGATCGCGCGCTCACCGCCGCCATCGGCCGGCTCGACGGCGTCGCCCCGCGCATCGTCAGCATCGACACGCGTGACGGCACCGATGCGCTGAATGCGAAGAAGCCGCGCTTCTTCAGCATGCTTGCCCGCCAGCGCTGCGACCTCGTGATGGGCTTCCCGGTCGAGACCGGCGATCCGGCGCTGCCGCCCGGCGTCGCCGCGACGCATCCCTATGTGAAGACCGGCTTCGTCATCGCCGGCGAAGCGCCGCCGCCCGCCTTCTCGCGCCTCGCCCCGGGCACGCAGGTTGGCGTCGTCTATCTCACCGTGCCGACGACCTATTTCGGCGCGGGGCCCGGCGCGCGCCTCGCCGAGCACCAGTATTCCACGCCCGCGCACGTGCTCGCCGCCCTCAAGCGGCACGAGATCGCCTATGCCCTGCTCTGGCAGCCGCTGCTCGAACAGGCCCTGGCGCGGGACGGAATGCACCTCCACCAGCGCCCGCTCCGCCAGCCGCACGCCAACTGGTCGGTCGTCGCCCTCTACGCGCCGACCGCCTCCGGCCGCGCCGCGGCCCGCCGCTTCGATGCGGCGCTCGCCCATCTCGCGAAGGACGGAACCCTTGCCCGTCTCGTCGCCCCCTACCATACCCCGTGACTCGCGGCGGGCAGGCTCGCCCGCCGGTTCACCCGCTGAAAGGATACCCCTGATGCTCCGACGCCTCTCCCGCACCCTGCGCCGCCCGGATGCGCGCCTGCTCGCCGGTCTCGCCGCGGCGGGTTTCTGCACCGCGATCGCCGCCGCCGCCCCGCTTCCCGCCCTCTACACCAAGGCCCAGGCCAAGGCCGGGCACGAGGCTTTCGAGACCCATTGCTCGATGTGCCACGGCAAGAACCTGCAGGGCATCAGCGGCCCCGCCCTGGTCGGCCAGGGCTTCGCCAGCGCCTCGAACAACTACACCGTCGCCGCGATCTTCGACGAGCTGTCGCAGCAGATGCCGGCCGGCGCCCCCGGCAGCCTGCCGCACAAGGACTATGCCGACATCATGGCCTTCATCCTGAGCAAGAACGGCTACCCCGCCGGCAAGACGGCGCTGACCTATTCCGCCGCCCAGTCCTCGACCGCGAAGCTGGTCTCCCAGGTGAAATGACTCGGGCCGCAAGCCGGCGGCCGGCCCCGCGCCGGCCGTCGGCGCGGCATCCCTTCATTTCTCGAAAATAACGACAAATCCCATAGAGCGTTACAGTCCGTCGCGTTATTTCGATATTTCGAGACTTACATGCACCGGTCTCCCGGACGGTCACCTTGTATTACAATTCTTAATCCCGGCAATATCATTTCCGATTTATTTATTGTCCGAATAGATGGCGGAAATGAACCGCCGACATTCGTCATTTTGCAATATTTCCGGGAAGACTCGAAATGCGTATCTGCTCAACCCGGTAGGGGGGCGATGGGCAGTGATGCTCCGGTGACGGCGTTTTTGATAGCGGTGTAGGCATCAAGGCCGTGCCGCGCGGCGGTCCCGACGACGGATCGGACGTTGGCGAAGAAATCGGCGCCCCAGTTGGATCGGAACCCTCCGGTGACCTTGCGATATGTCGCGGTAGGCCGGAGTTCGCGCTCGGAGCCGTTGTTGTCCGCGGCGATATCCGGGTGGTCGAGGAAGGTGAAGAGATGATCACGAACCTTGCCGTATCGTCGGCGCAATCGTCTGCCGTGGTGGTTGATCGGGGCGAGCGCCATGACGGCGTCGAGATCATGGTCGAGGCGCCGCCGCCAGGCGCGTCTTGTAGCGTCCGCGAGCGTGCGATGGCGCCGCGCCAGCACGACGGCGCGGAGCAGCAGGGCCTTCATTCTGGGTGCGAAGATCGTATCACCCGCCTCGATCGCGAATTTGCAGTCCCGGAGTTGGTGGGCGAGGCAAATCTGCCAGTCATCGGCATGACCGCGCTGGGCGCCATAGAGATCGGAGATCCAGATAGCGGGGCGATGGCCGTCCATTACCGTCCGCGACGACGTTGGCGCCCCGG
>NZ_JFHO01000056.1:0-42286 GCF_000724705.2 Acidiphilium sp. JA12-A1 | reverse complement strand
CTTCGAGATCGAAATCCCCAGCGATCGCAACAAGGCGAGCAACCGCGGCATCGTCGATTGACCCTGATGATATTGCACCAGCACGAAGCGGCGTAGTTCCGGACCGAAATGGCCTGCGGTTCCTTGAGGCAATGGTGCCAGGATCGTCCGGCCATCCGGCGTTATCCAGCGCTCTCGCAGGTAACGGGTCGCCGTCGCCGAAATCACGAGGTCCTGGACCAGAAAAGGTTCATGACCTTTGAAAACAGCTCCTGGCGGGACCTCAATCCCGATCACCTTTTCTTCGACTTTGACCCGGGGTGAGACCTTGCCCCGAACGGGACGCTTCTCCTGCTTCTGGGGCTTCGGCGGCGCTGTTCCTTTTTCCATGCCACTCGGTTTGATATGCGGGCGACCCTTCAGACCCTTCAGTCGCGCATTCTCTTCGCGCAATTCAGCAACGATCACCTTCAGGCTGGCGATCTCACCGAACAGTTCGACCAGCAGAGCTTCAAGCTCTGCACGGCTCAGCGCGGAAAGGGTGACGGACGGAGGCACATGACCCAAAGACTCCCCTGCGCCGAATCGGTGCAAGGAAAAAATGTACGGTCACCCACATTTTTGCCCCTCTTACACTTTATGTATCAACGGTTACTTCACGACGGTTTTCATCAACCAAGGATTGAAAATTTGACACAATGTTTGCGGTCGTTTGTCACCTTTCGGTTTCAGACTGCATGAATGACACAACTCACGATGGCGCCCGGCGCGATGGCCGCCGCCGGCATGTGTTGATTCATGTCAATGAACCCGCCCGAGGGCCCGGCTAACCGGACGTCAAATCTGGCGGATGACGATTTCATGGCGATTCTCGATCTCGATGCCTTCCGGGCGACACCGCTCACCGAAGCCCCCTTCCAGTATCTGGTGACACCGCATTTCATGGCCCGGGAGCAGGCGCGGGCCGTGCTGCAGGACTTTCCCCGGATCGAGGTTCCGGGACTTCTGCCGCTCGAGGCGACCGATCCGGGGCCGTTGTTCCGGG
The DNA here is from genome assembly GCF_000724705.2 of Acidiphilium sp. JA12-A1. Lineage (NCBI taxonomy): Bacteria > Pseudomonadati > Pseudomonadota > Alphaproteobacteria > Acetobacterales > Acidocellaceae > Acidiphilium > Acidiphilium sp. JA12-A1. The sequence goes on along the minus strand of NZ_JFHO01000056.1, from coordinate 41,262 downwards.
CGCTGATCGACGAGCTCACGGGCAGGGAGATCACCGCCGCCGTTTCGGAGAAGTTCGGCGTCGATCTCACCGGGCGGCCGACCATGATCACCCTGCGCGGCCGCGCCCGCGAGCGCGACGGCCGCATCCATACCGACAGCGAGGCCAAGCTGATCACCGCCCTGCTCTATTTCAACGAGGCATGGGAAGCCGAAGGCGGCCGGCTGCGGCTGCTGCGCGGGCCGGACAATCTTGACGACATGCTGGCCGAGGTGCCGCCGCTGCTCGGCACGCTGGTGATGTTCCGCCGCTCGGACCGGTCGTTCCACGGCCACGAACCCTTCGTCGGCGTGCGCCGCTACGTGATGATCAACTGGATGACATCGAGCCTGACCGCACGGCGCGAACTGATGCGTCACCGGCTCTCGGCCCAGGCAAAGCGGGTGCTGAGCCATGTCTGACGCCGCCGCCTCGATCCGCCGCGCGCTGGCGGGGGCCGATGCCCGCACCGAACCCTACCGGCACTGGCTGCTCGCCGAGGTGCTGCCCGGCGAGGCCGTGAGCGCCATCCTCGCCCTGCCCTTTCCGCCGCCGGAGATCGGCGAGACGGCGGGGCGGCGCGAGACGCACAATTCCACTCGCCGCTTCTTCGCGGCGGAGGAGCAGGCGCGGCATCCGGTCTGCGGGGCGCTCGCGGCCGCGTGGCAGGCGCCGGACACGATCGCGGCGATCGAGGCGATGTGCAGCGTCGATCTCGGCGGCAGCCTGCTGAGGATCGAATACTGCCAGGACCGCGATGGATTCTGGCTCGAACCGCATACCGATATCGGCGCCAAGTTCTTCACCATGCTGGTCTATCTGGCCGATCCGCCGGCCGGCGAGGACTGGGGCACCGACATCTTCGCCTCGCCCGTCGAATATGTCGGCTCGGCCCCGGCCCGTCGCAACGCAGGGCTGATCTTCATCCCCGGCGAAAACACCTGGCACGGGTTCCGCCAGCGGCCGATCAGCGGGGTGCGGCGCTCGCTGATCGTGAACTACGTGACACCGGACTGGCGCTCGCGCCACGAACTCGCCTTCCCCGACAAGCCGGTAGCGTAACCCCTATACGCGGGGGCCGACATGGAGCACCTCGCCCTGGAACAGCCGCCGCGCGGTCCGGAACACGGTGGCGTGCGAGACGCGGGGCCCGTCCGGCCCTGAGGACACGCCGGCGGCGACGAGGATCGCGCCGGAAGGATGGCCGACCCGCACCGGATCGGCCGCCTCGCCCGGCCGGACCAGGTCATGCGCCACGGTGCCGGGCAGCCGGCAGGCCACGGCGAGGCAGAGCGCGCCGGTCAGCGGCACCGCGCGATGCGGCTGGCCGGACGACATCATGCGCGCCAGAATGTCGACGCTCGCGGCCGTCTGCACCGCCCCTGACAGGACGGGCGCATCCGCCGGCGGCGCGAGAATGCCCACTTTCGGCACGCTGATGATCCGCGCCGCCGCCTCGAGATCGGCGGCAAGGCCCATCCGCACCGAAGCCGCGCGCCGCAGCGCCTCGATCCCGGCGATCAGCGCGGTGTCGCGCTCCATCGCCGCCGGGGTTTCCGTCGCGGTCATGCCGAGATCGGCGGCGGCGACCAGCACGCAGGGATTGGCGGCGTCGATCAGGGTGACGCGCAGCGGCCCGAGGCCGGGTACGTCGAGCCGGTCCGTCAGGTTGCCGGTCGGCAGCAGGCGCCCGGTGCCGGCGCCGCCGGGATCGGTGAAATCGAGGCGGATCGGTGCCCCGGTGCCGGCGACGCCGTCGATCGCGAGGTCACCCGTCACCGCGGCGCGGCCATCTTCCATCGGGAACCGGGCGACGATGATCTTGCCGGTATTGGTGTTGTGGATGCGCACCACCGCCTCGTTCCCCGCAGGCGGGGCGACCAGCCCCTCATCCACCGCGAAGGGGCCGATCGCCGAGGACATGTTGCCGCAATTGCTGGCGTAATCGACCTCCGGCCGGTCGATCGCGACCTGCGCGAACGTGTAGTCGACATCCGCATCCGGCCGGCTCGGCGGGCCGACGACGCAGCATTTCGACAGCGAGGACACGCCACCGCCCATGCCGTCGAGCTGGCGCATCGCCGGGTCCGGCGAGCCCATCGCGGCGAGGAAGATCGGCGCCCAGTCCGCCCGATCGGCGGGGAGATCGCCGGCGCGGAAGATCAGCGCCTTCGAGGTGCCGCCGCGCATGAACACGGCGCGGATTGCCCGGAGCGCCACCGGATCAGCCCGATGCCGCCGGCGCGGCGGATGCCGGACCCGGGACCAGCGCCTGGCCGGTCAGCCGGCGATAGCCGTTCTCGACATGCGCGCGCATCGCCGCCGCCACACGGTCGGGATGGCGCGTCGCGAGGGCGGCGACGATCGCGCGGTGCTCCTCCTGCGAGCCGGCGCTGCCCTGTCCCTCGTCGAAATTGCGCCGGCGGAGCAGGTGCATCCGGTCGATCAGCTTTCGATAGAATTCGATCAGGGTCGCATTGCCGGTCAGCTCGACCAGGCGGTCGTGAAAGCCGATGTTCAACGGGAAATAGGCGGCCATGTCGCCGGCCCGCGCGGCATCGGCGAGGCGGGCGAGCCAGCCGTCGAGTTCGGAGAGGATCTCGCCGGTGACGCGCGGGGCGAGCTGGCGGCCGGCCATTTCATCGAGCGTCGCGCGCAGTTCGTAGAGTTCGTGCGCCTCGGGCTCGCGGATCTCGCGGACGAACACGCCGCGGTTCTTCTCCAGCCTGACAAGGCCCGCTTCCTCGAGCGCGCGGAATGCCTCGCGGATCGGCGCACGGCTGACGTTGAAATGCTGGGCGAAGCTCTGTTCGCTCAGCTTGTCGCCGGCCACGAGGTCACCGCGCTTGATCAGGCCGATGATTTCTTCCCGCACCAGGTCGGCGACCGACCGGGTCTGGAGGATCCGCAGGTGGTTGAGGGGCGCGTTCATGGGTCCGTTATTGCCGTGCCGACGGGGTTTCGCCAAGAGGTTGCCATATTGTCGATTGTCGACAATACTACGATTAAACCACCAAGGAGGATCTGCATGCCCGACCACGCCCCACCAGCCGGCAAGGTGGTCCCCGTCACCCGCATCCTGGCGGAATACGCCGCCGCCGCATCGCCGGAGACGCTGCCAGCGCCGGTGCGCAAGGAAGCCGCCCGCACCTTCCTCAACTGGCTCGGTTGCGCGATCGGCGGCTGCCGCCACGAGGCCGTCGATGCCGCGATCGCGGCGCTTTCGCCGTTCGCCGGGCCGGGCCGCTCGGTCGTTGCCGGCCGCGCCGAGCGCCTCGATCCGCTGAACGCCAGCCTGATCAACGGGATCAGCTCGCATGTCTTCGATTTCGACGACACCCATCTGCGCACCGTGATCCATCCCGCCGGGCCGGTCGCGAGCGCGTTGCTGGCCTATGCGGGCGTGCAGCCGATTCCGGGGCGCGATTTCGTCAATGCGCTGGTCGTCGGCATCGAGGCGGAGTGCCGGATCGGCAATGCCGTCTATCCCGAGCACTACGATGTCGGCTGGCATATCACCGGCTCGGTCGGCGCCTTCGGCGCGGCCGCCGCGATCGGGCGGATCCTCGGGCTCGACGGCGAGCGGATGGCATGGGCGCTCGGCATCGCGGCGAGCCAGCCGGTCGGGTTGCGCGAGATGTTCGGCAGCATGACCAAGAGTTTCCATCCCGGCCGCGCGGCGCAGAACGGCATGACGGCGGCCCTGCTCGCCGCGAAGGGCTATACGAGTTCGCCGCAGGCGCTGGAGGCGAAGCGGGGCTGGATGAACGTCCTCAGCACCCGGCACGACGCGCGCGAGATCACCGAAGGGCTGGGGTCACGGTTCGAGATCCTGGCCAACACCTACAAGCCGTTCGCCTGCGGCATCGTGATGCATCCGGTGATCGATGCCTGCATCCAGCTTCGCGAGGAGCACGGCGTGGACGCGGGAAGCGTCCGCTCGGTTGCGCTGCGCGTCCATCCGCTGGTGCTGGAACTGACCGGCAAGACCGCGCCGCAAAGCGGGCTCGAGGGCAAGTTCAGCATCTATCACGCCGCCGCGGTGGCGCTGACCGAAGGCGATGGCGGCGAGGCGCAGTTCAGCGACCGCGCCGTCAACGATCCGGCCATCGTGGCCCTGCGCGGCCGGGTGAACGCGACGGTCGACACCGCCATGCCGGCCGATGCGGCGCAGGTGGTGCTGACCCGCACCGACGGCACCACGACCGAGATCCGGATCGACCACGCGATCGGCAGCCTGGCGCGGCCGATGTCCGACCGCGACCTTGAACGCAAGTTCACCGGACTTGCCGCACCACACCTCGATGACGACGCGATCAGGCGGCTCATCGATCTCTGCTGGCGCCTCGAAGCGCTCGATGACGTCTCGCTCATTGCCGAGGCGTCAACCCGCTAGGGATTTCGCCTCTCGCGCCCGCGCAAAAGAACAACAAGGCTTGAACAGGAGGAAACGATCATGGAACAGGTTCTGGACAGGACGGCAGCGCGACATACCGTGCTGGCGCGCATCGACCGCCTGCCGCCATCGCGGCATCTGGTCGGGCTGGTCGGGCGTATCGCGGCCGGTGGCTGGTTCGAGTTCTATGAACTCTTCATGCCTGGCTTCATCTCGCTCGGCCTCGTGCGCGCGGGCATTTTCGTCGCGAAGCCCGGCAGCATGTTCGATCCGCGCCTGTTCGCGAGCTTCCTCGCCAGCTTCTTCATTGGCATGCTGCTGAGCACGGCCGGGTTCGGCTTCATCTCCGACCGGTTCGGCCGGCGGGCGATCTTCGTCTATTCCATGGCCGTCTATTCGCTTGCGCAGCTGACCATCGCCTTCCTGTCGAACCCCGCGGCGATTGATGCCGCGCGCTTCGTCGCCGGCCTCGCGGTCGGGATGCAGCTCATCAACAATGACAGCTTTCTGACCGAGCTCACGCCCCGCGCGGCCCGCGGGCGCTACATGGCGGCGTCGTTCATCTTCGTGCTCACCGCGATACCGGTGGCGGCCTTCCTCGCGGCCATGCTGGTTCCCGCGGCGCCGTTCGGCATCGCCGGCTGGCGCTGGGTGGTGGCGATCGGCGCCCTCAGCGGCGTGGTGGTCATGCTCGTTCAGCGCGGGCTTCCGGAATCGCCGCGCTGGCTCGAAGTGCATGGCCGCTACGACGAGGCGGACCGCGTCGTCGCGGCGATCGAGGCGAGGATCGAGGTGGAAACCGGCAGGAAGCTGCCCGATCCCGTCGCCGATGTGCCCGACGCGGCGGCCGCGAGCGGACACTGGAGCGAAATGTTTTCTTCCTTCTACCTGCCGCGCACGCTGATGATCTCGATCTTCCAGTTCGCGCAGACCATCGCGGTGTTCGGGTTTACCGCCTTCGTTCCGATGCTGCTGGTCAAACAGGGATTCACGATCATCCACTCGCTCTACTACACGACGATGATCGTCCTGCTCGCGCCGGTCGGCGCGATCTGCGGCACGATCTTCGCGGAACGGATCGAGCGCAAGTGGCAGCTCGTCGGCACGGCGGTGCTGATCGGCATGAGCGGCATCGCATTTGTCCACGCGCATACGGTGGCGCTGGTGATCATCAGCGGCGCGCTGATCGCGCTCGGAAACAACTGGATGATCGCGATTTTCCATCCCTATGCGGCGGAGCTGTTTCCAACCCGCATCCGCGCGCGAGCCGTGGGCTTTACCTTCGCCTGGAGCCGCGTGAGTTCGATCTTCATCGGCTACTGGGTCGCTGACCTGCTGGCGGGATTCGGCCCGGCCGGGGTGTTCGTGATGATCGGCCTCGGCATGCTGGCGATCATCCTTTCGGTCGGCCTGTTCGGCCCGCGGACGAACGGGCAGAGCCTGGAAATCCTGTCTCCCTGAACCCAAAACTGCAAAGAAGGCAATCGAGATAATGAAGATCGGCATACTCAACGGCGACGATATCGGGCATGAAATCGTGCCGGAGGCTGTCAGGGTCATGCAGGCCGCCGCGGCCCGGACCGGGCTCGCGATCGAGTGGCAGGATATCCCGATCGGCCGGGCGGCGCTTGACAGCCTGGGTTCTACCCTGCCGGACGGAACCATCGAGCGGCTCGACGCCCTGGATGGGTGGCTGCTTGGCCCGATCGGGCACATGGCCTATCCGAAGATACCTGAGGCGATCAACCCGCATCCGCTGCTGCGCAAGCATTTCGACCTGTTCGCGAATATCAGGCCGGTGAAGTCCCATGCCGCGCTGCCCTGCCTGCATCAGGGCGTCGATCTCGTCATCGTCAGGGAAAATAACGAGGGCTTCCAGCCGGACCGCAACGTCGTCGCCGGCTCGGGCGAGTTTCGGCCAACGCCGGACGTGACGATCTCCGTGCGGGTCATCACCCGGAACGGGTCATCGAAAGTCGCGCGGGCGGCATTCGAACTGGCACGGGCGCGCCGCCGGCATCTGACCGCCGTGCACAAGGACACCGTGTTCAAGCTCGGTTGCGGCATGTTCGCCGAGGAATGTCGCAGGCTGGCGGCGGAATATCCCGATGTGACCTATGACGAGGCAATCGTCGACACGTTTGCGATGCGCCTGGTGATGACCCCGCAGCGCTACGACGTCGTCGTGACCACGAACATGTTCGGCGACATCCTGACCGACGAGGCCGCCGGCCTGGTCGGCGGTCTCGGGATGGCGGCAGGCCTGTGCGCCGGGCCGCGCCATGCGATGGCGCAGGCGACACACGGTTCCGCACCTGACATCGCAGGGCGCGGGATCGCCAATCCCTATGCAATGATCATGTCAGGCCAGATGCTGCTCGACTGGCTCGGCCGCCGCCATGCCGAACCCGCGGCAACCGCCGCGGCGCGCCTGATCGAGCAGGCCGTGGCAAACGTGATCGAGGGGCGCCACGCGCTGACCCCCGATCTGGGAGGTCAGGGGACGACCGCAGGCATGGGCTCGGCGATTATCGAGGCGATGACCGAGAGTTGAGCACGCGCCCGGGGGGCGGGCGCGCTATCCGGCGTCCTGCCCCTCCTCGCTCAGGCGGAGCGCTGCGTTCACGAGCGCAACATGCGTGAATGCCTGGGGGAAATTGCCGATCTGTCGCCGGTTGACCGTGTCGTACTCCTCGGCGAACAATCCCACGTCGTTGCGCAACGCCACCAGCTTTTCGAACAGGGCTTCGGCATCCGCGCGCCGGCCCATCATCACGTAATTGTCGACCAGCCAGAAACTGCACGCGAGAAAGACACCTTCATTGCCGGTCAATCCATCCTTTCCTGTTTCGGTGTCATAACGGCGCACGAATCCATCTTGCAGAAGATGCCGTTCGATCGCGGCGACGGTGCCAATGATGCGCGGATCGTCGGGCGGTAGAAAGCCGACGATCGGCAGCAGCAGCAGGCTCGCATCCAGCGCCTTCGAGCCATAGGCCTGAACGAAGCTGTTCATCTCCGCGTCGAAGCCGTTCTGGCAGACCTGATCGTGAATCTGCTGGCGGATCGCGCGCCAGTGTTCGACCGGACCGTCGTAGCCGTAATCCTCGACGGAGCGGATCGCCCGGTCGAACGCGACCCAGGCCATCACCTTGGAGTGGACGAATTGCTGGCGGCCGCCACGCACTTCCCAGATACCCTCGTCCGGCTCGGCCCAGATCTTCTCCAGGGTTTCAAGCAGGACGAGACGGATGTTCCAGCTGTTCTCATCCCGCCGCACCCCGCCGACATGTGCCTGATAGAGAGCATTCATCAGTTCACCGAAGACGTCGAGCTGACGCTGGCCCGCGGCCGCATTGCCGGCACGGACCGGCTTTGAACCTTCATAGCCTGGCAACCAGTCGATCTCGCGTTCGGTCAGAAGGCGCTCGCCGGCCACGCCATACATGATCTGGATGTCCTCGGCACCACCGGCGATCGCACGATCGAGCCAGCGCGACCACGCATGTGCCTCGTCCCGGTGCCCCGCATTCATCAGCGCCTGGAGTGTGAAACTCGCATCGCGCAGCCAGCAGAACCGGTAATCCCAGTTGCGCTCGCCGCCGAGTTGCTCGGGCAGCGAAGACGTCGCCGCCGCTATGATTCCGCCGGTTTCCCAATGTGTCAGGGCCTTGAGCGTGATGAGCGACCGCCGCACGATTTCGGCCCAGCGCCCACGGACCGGCGCGCGCTGCGCCCAGCTGCGCCAGCGGTCTGACGCCTGCTCGATTCCCATTTTCATATCGAAACGATGTGGCACCCGCTTGTGCGAGGGCAACCATTCGAGGCCGAACAGGAACTCCTCACCCGCCTCGATTGTGAATTGCGCTTCCGTGTGCTGATTGCGGCCGGTCATCGGCACGTCGCCCCAGACCACGACCATGTCGGGTCCGGCGACCGCCACGAAACCTTCATGGCCGGGCAGCCGCTGCACCCAGGGTACGACGCGGCCGAAGCCGAACCTGAACACGATGTCCAGCCGCATCTCCACTCGTCCGGACAGGCCGCTCACCATGCGGACCAGCCGCGTGGTGTCATGCGGGTGGGGGACCATGCAGTCGGTCACCCGCACCACGCCGTCATCGGTATGAAAGTCGGTTTCAAGCACAAGGGTCTCGGGGCGGTAACGCCGCTCCACCCGCAGGGGCGATGCAGCCGGTGCGATCAGCCACCGCCCGTTCTCGCGCGTTCCAAGCAGCGACGCGAAGCACGGATCGGAATCGAATCGTGGCAGACAAAGAAAATCGATCGAGCCGTCCTTGCCGACAAGGGCCGCTGTCTGCCGGTCTCCGATGATTGCGTAATCCTCGATTCTCAGGCTCATCGCGCCCTCCCCTCGCTAGTTTGCTGAAACCTGGCCAGCCTGCAGCGACCGCATGATTCTCCGCACGATGCCGACGGGAGACTCATCGATCGAGACGACAATCGCATCCTCTCCGGCCTGCGGCGACTCGAGCGCCGCGAGCTGGCTGTCGAGCAGGGATGCCGGCATGAAGTGACCACGCCGTGCGGCGATGCGCGCGGCCAGCAGATCGCGCGATCCATCGAGATGCACCAGCGTGAACGGGCCAGCACCGCCGCGCACCAGATCGCGATAACGCCGCGTCAGAAGCGAGCTGACAATGACGCCGCCGCATCGTCTCGTCCGCCATTCCGCAAGGCGCATGGCGATGCGATGCAGCCAGGGCATCCTGTCTTCATCGTCGAGCGGGCGGCCGGAGCGCATTTTCTCCCGGTTCGACTCCGGATGCAGATCGTCGCCATCGCAGAACGGCACGCCCAGAAGTTCCGCCAGCAAAAGCCCGATCGTGGATTTGCCGGATGCGGAAACACCCATCACGGCGATCAGTGGCGGAATGTTCGGCTTCGGCAGGCCGAGGCAACGCAGCGTGGCCGCGGCGGGTGCGAGGCCGGCCGCGGAGACCGCGTCGCCATCGAACTGGCGGGTCGAGCCATCGGGATAGCCAATGATCGCGCAGGCGGAACCCGACAGGAAGAGGCCGGTGCCGACAACGCCGGCAATCGAGCGGAGGGCAGACTCGATGGCTTCGGGAACGATGCCTTTCGGCATCGTGCAATCGGCAATGAAGTGGCCGCCATCCGAAACGAAGGGACTGCCGGCATTCGCGCGCAGAACGGGCGCAAGATCCAGTTCGGCGAGCCTGGCACAGGTGCGGTCCGCGCCATGGCGGACGATCTCGACTGGCAGTTTCGAATGCGCGCCGAGCCGTGTCACCAGCTTGCTTCGGTCGGCGATGACGACAAAGCGTCGTGCCGATTGCGCCACCAGCTTTTCCCGCAGCAGGGCACCACCCAGCCCCTTGATCAGGCGGAGCGTTCCGAACTCCACCTCATCGGCTCCGTCAACCGCAAGGTCGAGGGAACCATCGAGCGGCACGAGGCGCAGGCCGAGGAATTCCGCCCTGGCTGCCGTGAGATCGGATGTCGCGACGCATTCGATGTCGAGCCCTTCGGCGCGGACGCGCGCGCCGAGTTGATCGATGAAATGGGCGGCGGTCGACCCCGTGCCGAGGCCCACGCGCATTCCGGATTCGACGAGACCGACGGCCAGCCGCGCGGCCGCACGCTTGCCATTTTCGAAATCGGTTCCCATGCGATTTGCCCCCTTCAGTCTGCCCATCGTCCGGCGGCATCGCGATCCGCGAGCCAGATCAGGCGTCCGACCGGCCTGAGGCGAGCGGCGGGCACGTCACGATCCGAACCGCTCAGGACGCGATCGAGCATGTCGCGCTTGCCCGCGCCGGAGACGAGAAACACCACGACCCGCGCGCTTTCGAGGATCGGGTAGGTCAGCGTGACGCGTGCTTCCGGGCGTCCCTTGGTCACCGGAATCACCCAGCGTTGCCGTTCACCGAGCAGATCGTCCTGACCGGGCAGAAGTGATGCGGTATGACCGTCATCGCCCATGCCAAGCAGGCAAAGATCAAAGAATGGTCTCGAAGGATCGAGAGTCGCTGCGCCATGGACCTCGGCCAGATCCCGCTGATATGCCGCGGCGGCCTGATCGACCGTCATCCCGTCGAACGGCACCTGATGCAGGCGGGGCGCCGCCGGCAGATGCGCGGTCAGGGCGTCGCGGATCATCCGGACATTGCTCTTGTCGTCATCCGGCGCGACGAAACGCTCATCGCCGAGAACGAGATCGATGCGTGTCCAGTCGATGCTGTCGCGCCAGGGCGCAGCAGCCAGCCGTTCGTACAATGCGCGCGGCGTCGATCCGCCGGCGAGGCCGGCCACGAACCGGCCGCGCGCGGCGGCGGCCTCTTCCGCAAAGAGGCGCGCTCCGTATTCGGCGAAGGCCTTCGCATCGGGCACGACGACGAGTTCGCCACGCACAGGTTTCATCAGCGTCTCCCCTCGAGCACGAAGCGCATCATCGCTTCGGCAAAGCCATCTTCCTCATTGCCGCGTGTGGCATGATCCGCCTTCCGCTTGACACTGTCATCGGCATTGCCCATCGCGATGGAAAGGCCGCTGCGGGCAAACATGGCAACATCGTTCGGCATGTCGCCGATGGTCGCGATACGCTCGTGCGGGATGCCGAGCTCGCTCGACATCGCATCCACCACCGCGCCCTTGTTCGCATGTGCGCTGGTGATATCGAGATAATAGGGCTGCGAGCAGTCCGCCGTCACGCCGTCACCGAACGCCTTGTGCGCGGCGGCAAGGCAGGATTTCATACGCTCGGCGTCATCGGTCACCCCGACAATCTTCACGACGCCATGAAGAGACGATACATCGTACCGCTCGACGGTCTCCGGCTCGAACGCGACGGTACGCTGTTCGCGATCGACATGCGGCGCCGCGGCATCGCGGACCAGCCAGCGATCATGCGTGTAGACCCAGGCATCGAGGCCATGGTCATCGAGCAGATCGATGGCCTTGCCGATCACGTCGTCCTGCAGGTCGTGCGAGGCGACGACGCGGCTGAAATCGGGGGCCATCATCACGCCACCGTTGAACCCGGCCAGCGGCGTGTCGATGGCGAGCGGTTCGCTCAGCATCCGCATGCCGCGCGGCGGCCGCCCGCTGGTGATCGCGAAGCGGATACCCGCCTCGCGAAGCGCATCGACAGCCTGCTTCGTCGCCGCCGTCAGGCGCTTGTCATTGGTGACCAGGGTGCCATCGACATCGGCAATCACGAGATCGACCGCGCGGCTCATTGCCCGCTCTCCGCCGGATCGAGCGCGACCGGTCGCCAGCGCCGCGTCGGCTCATCATCCGCAAGCAGCTTGTCCGCCGCATCCGGTCCCGCGCTGCCGCTGCGGTAGTTCGGGAAATCGGCGGCTCGGTCTCTGCCCCAGGCGTCCAGAACACGGCCGACCACACGCCACGTCTCCTCGACCATGTCTGCCCGCTGGAATAGGGTCTGATCGCCGATCATGCAATCATACAGAAGGGTTTCGTAGCCGACGTTCGGTTCCGGTTCGAAACGGTCACGATATCTGAACTGCATCCGGGCGGGCGCCAGCCGCATGGTCTGGCCGGGTTGCTTCACCTCGAACTCGATGGCGATGCCTTCATCGGGCTGGATGCGCAGAACCAGCCAGTTCGGCGGCAGGCCATCGAGCGATGCGCCCTGGAACGGCGCCAGCGGCTGCTTGCGGAAGCGGATGGCGATTTCGGTCATCCGCTCGGAAAGATGCTTGCCGGTGCGAATGTAGAACGGCACGCCGGCCCAGCGCCAGTTGTCGATGGCAAGCCGCAACGCGACATAGGTTTCGGTATTCGAGTCCGCAGCAACGCCTGGCTCCTCGCGATAGCCGCGCGCCGATTGGCCGGACACCTCGCCCGCGCCATACTGGCCACGCACGGCATCCTCCGGACGCAAGGTGCGGATGGCGGAGAAGAGTTCCAGCTTCTTGTCGCGGATCGCCTCGGCCCGCACACCAACCGGCGGTTCCATCGCCACCATGGCGACGAGCTGGAAGACGTGGTTCGGCACCATGTCGCGCAACGCGCCGGCCTGCTCGTAGAATTTCGCCCGTCCCTCGACGCCGACCGTCTCGGCGACGGTGATCTGCACATGGTCGATTCGATCGCGATTCCAGAGCGGATCAAAGATTCCGTTGCCGAACCGCAACGCCATGATGTTCTGAACGGTTTCCTTGCCAAGAAAATGGTCGATCCGGTAGATCTGCCGCTCGTCGACCACGCTCAGAAGCCGACGGTTCAGGTCCTGAGCCGATGCAAGGTCGTGGCCGAACGGCTTTTCGATGATGATCCGCCGCCACGTCCCCCCGCCCGACTCATCCTCGGTCACGAGGCCGGCCTTGCCCAGATGCTCGACGATCGGTGCGAAGAACCGGTCGGCCACCGCAAGGTAGAACAGCCGGTTGCCGCCCGTGCCTTGCGAATTTTCGATCGCTTCGAGGCGGGACTTCAGGGCTTCGTAGAATTCGTCCCTGGTGAAATCACCCTGGACGTAATCGGCATGCGCCGTCAGGCGATCCCATGCGGCGTCGTCAACTTGCTTGATCTGGTCTTCGGCTTCCGGATCGCCGACGAAGCTCTCCAGCATCTCGCGCAGCGAGCCGGTCCAGTGCTTTGCGTCGAGGTCGGCGATATCGGCGCCAAGCAGGCCGAACTTCTCGGGCACCAGGCCGGTATTCGCAAGATTGTAGAGCGCCGGCACCAGCAGCCGCTTGGTCAGATCCCCCGCGGCACCGAAAATCACGACGCTGCAAGGGCCCGCGGGGGAGGCCGAGGCGGCGCCGGAGGATCCGGCCTCTGACCGGAGCGGGTGTTTTGCCAGCGGGTTCATGCGCCACCTCCCTGCTTGGCAGCAGCCGGTCCCTGCTCGACATGACCGCCGAAGCCCTGTCGCATGGCAGACAGGATCTTCTCGCCGAACGTATGATCGAGCCGGGAGCGGAACCGCGCATAGAGTGCGGCGGTGAGCACATCGGCCGGAACCGCCTCCTCGATCGCGGCGTTGATTGTCCAGCGTCCCTCGCCGGAATCCTCGACATAGCCGCTGTAGTCGGAAAGCGCCCCGTCGCGCGCCAGTGCCGCGGCGGTCAGGTCGAGCAGCCAGGACGAGATCACGCTGCCGCGCCGCCACACCTCGGCAATGTCGGCGACATCGAGGTCGTAGCGTTCGGCTTCGGGCAACGCATCGGCGCAGCGGTTGCGCAGGATCGCGAAACCTTCCGCATAGGCCTGCATCAACCCGTATTCGATGCCGTTGTGCACCATCTTCACGAAATGCCCGGCGCCGTTCGGGCCGGCATGGATGTAGCCAAGCTCGGCACGCTCGTCCCGTCCCTCGCGCCCCGGCGTCGGTTCGATTTCCCCACGCCCCGGCGCCAGGGTTCGAAACACGGGGTCGAGCCGCCGGACGATGGCGTCGTCGCCCCCGATCATCATGCAGTAGCCGCGTTCGAGCCCCCAGACTCCGCCCGAGGTACCGACATCGACGAAATGGATGCCCTTGCGTTTTAACCGCGCGGCATGGGCGATATCGTCGCGATAGAAGCTGTTGCCGCCATCGATGACCACGTCATCCCGCCCGAGAAGGTCGCCGAGCGCGTCGACGGTCTCGCTCGTCACCTGCCCGGCCGGAAGCATCACCCAGACCGAACGCGGTGGCTCCAGAGCCTTCACGAGGCCTGCGAGATCGCGCGCGCCGGTCGCCCCTTCCTTCTCGAGCTTTTCGACGGATTCTGCGGATTTGTCGAAAACCACACAGTCGTGGCCGTCTCGCATCAGCCGGCGGACAATGTTGGCGCCCATCCGGCCAAGGCCGATCACACCAATCTTCATGGCTCTGTCTCCGTTCCTGTTGCCGCGCCATGCCGCTGACGGTCCCACGACGCGGGGCCGCCGGGCATGACGCTCGTCAATGGTCTCCGGTCGGGCGCGGAGCTGCGCGCCCGCAAGATTCAGGCGAAGGCGTGGTCGATGGCCTTCTCCAGTTCGGCGAGCCCCGCGTCCACCTCGGCAAGGTGAACGCGGATGGCCCGGCGTTCGCGTTCGACGAGAACGCCGAGATCTCCCTCCGCCTGCGCCCCCTTCACCTGGCCGAAACTGTAGCGGTGGCCGGGCACGGCGAAATCCGCCGCGTCATCGGCAGTGATCTGCAGGAAGACGCCGCTGTTCGGCCCACCCTTGTAGGCCTGCCCGGTGGAGTGAAGGAAGCGCGGGCCGAAGCCGACACAGGTCGCGACCTTGCGGGCATCGCGCAACCGCAGGCGAATCGCCTCCAGCTTCGCCTCGTGCGCCCGCGTGTGCTCGATATAGGCGAGCAGACCGATATAGTCGCCCGCGTGGGCGCGCTGGAAATGGTGCTTCAGCCAGGCCGACAATGTGTTGTGACGGCCGAGCGCTTCGGCGTTCGCCGGATCGGCGTAGACGGCAATGCCGTTCGCGCGGAACACCGGATCGGGAGAGGCGACCGGCGCGCCCTTCTCATAGGCATCGGTCAGGGCGCGGGTCTTGATCTTGCTCGCCTCGACGTCGGGCTGGTCGAACGGGTTGATGCCGATGATCGCGCCGGCGACCGCGGTCGCCATCTCCCAGCGGAAGAATTCCTGACCGATCTGGGCGACGTCATCGAGCACGATCCGCACCACCGGATGCCCCGCTTTCGCGAGTGCTGCGAGCTTCGCATCCTGAGCCTTGTCCTCATCGCCCTTGAGCACGAGCTGCGCGAAGACGCGGTCCTTGCCATAGACGGCGGGCTCGCCGAGCGCCTCGCCATCCACGGGGATGAGGCCGTGCCCCTGCTTGCCGGTCGATTCGGCGATCAGCTGTTCCAGCCAGGCGCCCAGCCCGGCAATGCGCGGCGAGGTCACGATGGTCACCTTGTCGCGGCCGAACCGCGTCGCCGCGGTGCCGAGGAGGAGGCCGAGACGCACGCCGGGATTGCGATCCGCCGGCACGCTCGCGGCGCAGGAGGCGACCATGTGGGACGTCCGGACCAGGAAGTCGGAGACGTCGAGTCCCATCGCCGCCGCCGGCACCAGGCCGAACTTCGACAGCACGGAATAGCGCCCGCCGATCGACTTCACGCCGTGGAAGAGATGCGCGAAACGCTCGTGCTTCGCGACCTGTTCGAGCGCGGAACCGGGGTCGGTCACCGCGGTGAAGTGCCGGGACCACGCATCCTCGCCCACGGTCTCGATCATGCGGGCGCGGAAATGCGCGAGCATGATGTTCGGCTCCAGCGTGCTGCCGGACTTCGACGAGACGATGAACATCGTCTTCGCCAGATCGAGCTTCCGCTCCAGCGCGCGGATCTGGGCGGGATCGGTGCTGTCGAGCATGTGGAAGTGCGGCCAGCCGGCCTGACGGCCGAAACTGGTGGCGAGAACTTCAGGCCCGAGGCTCGATCCGCCCATGCCGAGCAGGGCGACATGGGTGAAGCCGCCCTCGCGGATCGCGTTGGCGAAGCGCACCAGCGTGCCGACATGGGCGTGCTCCTGCCCGACGATGTCGAGCCAGCCGAGCCAGTCGGCTTCGTCGGCGCCGGTCCAGACCGCGGCGTCGCCGGCCCAGAGCCGCCGGACCACGCCATCCGCCCGCCAGCCGGCGGCGGCCTCGTTCACGGCGTGGACGATATCCTCGGGCGCCTCGATGCGCGCGGCGTTCACCGTGACCAGCGCCTCGCGCTTTTCGGCGACCGCACCGAGCAGCTTGTCGAACGCCTCGGCGAACTGGCGCACGCCATCCTCGACCAGGTCATGGGTGACGGTCGCGAGCGAAATGCCCTGCTCCTCGATCGCATGCAGCGCGGCATAGGCGCCCTCGATATCCTGTTCGACGGCGTCATGCACGACCGAGCCATGGTCGCGGAACGCGTCCATCGTGGCCGGCGGCATCGTGTTCACCGTGTCGCGGCCGATCAGCCGTTCGACGTAGAGCGTGTCCGGATAGTCGGGATTCTTGACGCCGGTCGAGGCCCAGAGAAGGCGCTGCACCTGCGCGCCCTTCGCGACCAGCGCCTCCCACGCCTTGCCCGCGAAAATCCTGCGGAAGCTCTCGTAGGCGAGCTTGGCATTCGCGATCGCGGCCTGGCCGAGCAGCGGCTGCAGGATGCCGGCCGGGCCGCCGGCATCGATCCTCGCCTGCAATTCACGGTCGATCACGGTGTCGATCCGGCTGACGAAGAAGCTCGCGACGCTCGCCACCTTCGACACGTCGCCGCCCTTTGCCGCATAATCCTCAAGGCCGGCGATATAGGCCTGCGCCACCGCCTCGTAGCGGGGCACCGCGAACAGCAGGGTGACGTTGATCGACAGCCCCTCGCCGATCAGGGTGTGGATCGCGGGGATTCCGGCCGAGGTCGCCGGCACCTTGATCATCAGGTTCGGGCGGTCGACCGCGGCCCACAGGCGGCGCGCCTCGTCGATCGTGCCCTGGGTGTCGTTCGCGAGGTAGGGCGAGACCTCGAGGCTGATGAAGCCGTCGCGACCGCCGGTTTCGCGATGGACCGGCGCCAGCGCGTCCGCCGCGGCCTGGATGTCGGCGATGGCCAGGTGTTCGTAGATCTCCATTGGCGCGCAGTCGCGCTCGCGGACGAAGCGCTGGAACGCCTCCCCGTATTCCGGCGCATGGGCGATCGCCTTCTCGAAGATCGCCGGATTGGAGGTGACCCCCTTGAGCCCGTCGCGCGCGACCATGGTGGCGAGTTCTCCCCCCTCGATCAGGCCGCGCTGGACGAAGTCGAGCCAGGGCGCCTGCCCGGCTTCAGCGAGTTGTTTCAGGGGGTTCATGCGGATCTCCTCAACGCAGGTCGTGATGGACGACGGTCCGGTGCCGGAGCAGGCTTATCGGCTGTTTGCCGATCCTGTCGAGAGATGGGAAAGCCCGCCGCCGATGTCACGTCCCGTCTCGGCTTGTCACCGTTCTGTGACTGAAGGCAGGTTTGGCGCAACCGATCGTTCTTTTCAATGGTACGATGGACCCGACATATCGAAGCGGGGCCGCCTTCCGCGCAATGAAGCTGACATTCGCCCCGATCTCGATTAAACAGCGCGCATGACCTCGACCCCCACCGAACTGATCCGCAACTTCTCGATCATCGCCCATATCGACCACGGCAAGTCGACCCTGGCCGACCGGCTGATCCAGACCACCGGCGCGCTCTCCGCCCGCGAGATGACCGAGCAGGTGCTCGACAACATGGACATCGAGAAGGAGCGCGGGATCACCATCAAGGCGCAGACCGTGCGCCTCAACTACAAGGCGAAGGACGGCAAGACCTACGTCCTGAACCTGATGGACACGCCCGGCCATGTCGACTTCGCCTATGAGGTGAGCCGCTCGCTCGCCGCCTGCGAGGGCTCGCTGCTGGTGGTCGACGCCTCGCAGGGCGTGGAGGCGCAGACGCTGGCGAACGTGTACCAGGCGATCGACGCCAATCACGAGATCGTCCCCGTGCTCAACAAGATCGACCTGCCGGCCGCCGAACCCGAGCGGGTGAAGCAGCAGATCGAGGACGTGATCGGGCTCGATGCGTCGGACGCGGTGGAAATATCCGCCAAGACCGGCCTCAACATCGAGGCGGTGCTGGAGGCGCTCGTCACCCGCCTGCCGCCGCCGAAGGGCGACGAGACGGCGCCGCTCAAGGCCATGCTGGTCGACAGCTGGTATGACTCCTATCTCGGCGTGATCATCCTCGTGCGCGTGCGCGACGGGCGGCTGCGCAAGGGCCAGCGCGTCCGCATGATGTCGACCGGCGCGGTCCACACCATCGACCAGGTCGGCACCTTCTCGCCCAAGCTCACCCCGCAGGCCGATCTCGGCCCCGGCGAGATCGGCTACATCACCGCCGCCATCAAGACGGTGGCCGACTGCAACGTGGGCGACACGATCACCGACGACCGCGTCCCCGCCACCGAACCCCTGCCCGGCTTCAAGCCGTCGATCCCGGTGGTCTGGTGCGGGCTCTACCCGGTCGATGCCGACGATTTCGAGAAGCTGCGCGACAGCCTCGCCAAGCTGCGGCTCAATGATGCGAGCTTCCATTACGAGGCCGAGACCTCGGCGGCGCTCGGCTTCGGCTTCCGCTGCGGCTTTCTCGGTCTGCTGCATCTCGAGATCATCCAGGAGCGTCTGTCGCGCGAATTCGATCTCGACCTGATCGCGACCGCGCCCTCAGTGGTCTACCGGCTCTACAAGACCAGCGGCGAGATGATGGAGCTGCACAACCCGGCGGACATGCCGGACGGCTCGGTCATCGACCATATCGAGGAGCCCTGGATCCGCGCGACCATCATGGTGCCGGACGACTATCTAGGCGCCGTCCTCACCCTCTGCAACGAGCGCCGCGGCCAGCAGGTCGACCTCACCTATGTCGGCAACCGCGCCATGGCGGTCTACCGGCTGCCGCTCAACGAGGTGGTGTTCGACTTCTATGACCGGCTGAAATCGGTCAGCCGCGGCTATGCCAGCTTCGACTACCAGATGGACGACTATGTCGAGGGCGACCTCGTGAAGATCTCCATCCTGGTCAACCAGGAGCCGGTGGACGCGCTGGCCTTCATCGCCCATCGCTCCGTCGCCGACACCCGCGGCCGCGCGATCTGCGCCAAGCTGAAGGACCTGATCCCCCGGCAGCTCTTCAAGATCGCCATCCAGGCGGCGATCGGCGGCCGGGTGATCGCCCGCGAAACCCTCGGCGCGCTGTCGAAGGACGTCACCGCCAAGTGCTATGGCGGCGACATCAGCCGCAAGCGCAAGCTGCTGGAGAAGCAGAAGGAGGGCAAGAAGCGGATGCGCCAGTTCGGCAAGGTCGAAATCCCGCAGACCGCCTTCCTCGCGGCGCTGAAGATGGACGCCTAAGCCCGGTGCTCGCCGCCGCCATCGCCGCCACCATCGCCGCCCTTGGCGCCGCGATCCTCGTCGTCCTCGCGGTCCTGCAATCCCGCCAGATCGCCGCCCTGCGCGGCGAGATCGCCGAACAGTCCCGCGCCGGGCTGCGCGAGGCGTTCGACCGCGTGCAGGACGGGGCGCGGGCGCAGGGCGAGCAGCTCGCGCGCCTGCACGGCGCGATGAGCGAACTGTCCATCTTGCTCACTGGCAAGCTGGCCGAGGCGGAATCGGCGGCACAGGCCGGCCGCGCCCAGGGGCTCAGCGAGACCATGGCCGCGATTGCCCGGCTGACCGAGAGCCAGACCCTGCTCGCCGATCGCATGAACCGCGATCTCGCCGGCGTCTCGCTCGCCCTGCGCGAGGGGCAGGAGGCGCTGCGCGGCCGCGTCGAGCAGAAGCTCGATGAAATCCGCACCGGCAACGAGGCCAAGCTCGACGCGATGCGCGCCGCGGTGGACGAGAAGCTGCAATCAGCACTGGAGCAGAAGATCGGCGAGAGCTTCCAGCGCGTGGCCGAGCAGTTCGCCCAGGTGCAGCAGGCGATCGGCCAGGTGCAGTCGGTCGCCACCCAGGTGGGCGATCTCAAGCGGCTGTTCGCCAACGTGAAATCGCGCGGCGGCTGGGGCGAGGCGCAGATCCGCCAGACGCTGGACGACACGCTGCCGCCCGGCACGTTCGAAGCCAATTTCCGCGCCGATCCGAACGGCGCCGAGGCGGTGGAATTCGCGCTGCGCATGCCGGTGCGCGAGGGGGATCAGCCGGTCTGGCTGCCGATCGACGCGAAATTCCCGACCGAGGATTACGACCGCCTGCTGCTCGCCGCCGAGGCGGGCGACCGCGATGGCGAAACCCAGGCGCTGCGGGCGCTGAGCGCCCGCATCCGCGACGAGGCGAAGAAGATCGCCCAGAAATACATCCGCCCCCCGCGCACCACGGATATAGCGATCCTGTATCTGCCGAGCGAAGGCCTGTTCGCCGAGGTCGCCCGGATTCCAGGCCTGGTCGAGCAGGTGCAGCGCGAGCACCGGGTGCTGATCCAGAGCCCGAGCTTGCTGCCCGCCTTGCTGCACACGATCCGGGTTGGCCATTTCACCGTCCAGCTGGAGCGCCGCGCCGGCGAAATCGGCCGCATCCTCTCGGCGGTGAAGCTCGAATGGGGCAAGCTCGGCGAGAGCATCGAGGCGCTGGCGAAGCGCGCCGAACAGCTCTCGAAGGGGATCGACAGCACCCAGGTCCGCATCCGCGCCGTCGGCCGCAAGCTGCGCGACATCGACGAGCTCGACCCCACCCAAGCCCCTGCCCTGCTCGGCCTCGACACCGCCGAGGAATAACGCTGCCCCCCGCTTGAGCCCGGCGCGGTTGTTGGCTATGAAGCCCCGGCGCCGGAGGGATGGCCGAGCGGTCGAAGGCGCACGCTTGGAAAGCGTGTGTGCGTGAAAACGTACCGTGGGTTCGAATCCCACTCCCTCCGCCAGATTTGGAATTGTGCAATCCTAGCCACAATCTTTTGAAAATAGCGTGCTTTTTGGATTTGAATTGTTCCAAAAGGTGCTCCAAATTGAATCGCATGTCATACGTTCGGAAACATTCAAAAACTGGCATATATTGGTATAGGAGAGCGGTCCCGCCGCGGCTTCGGGAGCACATGCCGCCGATCTCTGGGTTCCCTGCACGCGTCCGCACCGAAATCACCAAGAGCCTAGAAACGCGGGACTTACGCGCCGCCAATCGACTGGCCGGAGACATCGACAGAAGGGTGCAGCGAGCGCTCGATCAAGCTCAGACGGCACTCAACGGTGGCGCTCATGAAATGTTGCCGCAGAGCGCCCCGACAACTGCCGGCAGCTCGTCCGCCGTCTACACTCGCCGGCAACTACAGGACGCCATCGAGGCATGGCGCCGGCAGGAAATTGCCCGGGTCGAGACTGAAATCCTGAACTCGCCCCTTCTAGACAACCCAGCTGAAGTGGCGATGAACGAAAAATTCGCGAATGCCGACCGAAATTTTGCCCTGTGCGAGGGCCGTTGCGAGAACGTGCCCGGCTTCTACGAAGCAATGTCAGCGGCCTTGGCACAACAAGGTGTCAACATCGCGGTCGACCATCCTGCTCTGCGGCGTCTCGACAAATCTTTCGCGTCGGCATGGCATGACACCATCACGGCACGGGAGTATTACATCTTAGGGTTGCCCTATCCGGCAGCAGAGACCAGCGCAGACACGGTCGGCATTTCACCGGGAACAACACCAATGAAGCAGTCGATGGCCGATGATAGGGCATCAAAGCCATTTCTGCTGGCATTGAACGACTGGGAACGCGAGATGCCATACCGCGGAAAGCAGATCAGCACCTACCTCTCCGACGTACGTTCGTATGCAGCCGTAATAGCCGAGGGGCCGATCTCGGCAGTTGACTTTGATTCGGTCCAGAGATGGGTGGCTGAAATTCAGACATCGCTCTCCGCGAAGACCGCGAAGCGCAAGCTGTCCGCCCTTCGGAGCTACTGGAACTACCTTCAACACAAAGGTCTAATGCCGCGTGGCGAATTTCCGGGCCGCGGCGTCACGATCCTACGCACTCGCACGGCGCCAGAAGACAAAAGACGATCATTCGCTCCCGACGATGTTGTTCGACTATGGCGAATGGCCGAGAGCAACGGGGACGTCCATCTCGCAAATGCGATACGACTCGCTGCCTACACAGGTGCGCGAATCGAATCTCTCTTTCAGATGCGCGTCGCTGATTTCGGGGAGACGGACGGTATCCTCTTCGTACGCTTCAGCGACAAGACAGATGCCGGGGTCCGGTCAGTGCCGATCCACAGCGCCATCAGACCTATGGTCGAGCGCCTGCGTGCGTCACCCCTCCCTGACGGCTATCTGCTTTCCGGCGCGATAAACCGGCATGGCGAGCGTTCCGCCGCCGTTGGAAAGCGCTTCGGGCATCTCAGAACAAAGGCAGGATTTGGCCCACAGTATGTCTTCCACTCGATCCGGAAGACGGTGACCTCCATGCTCCGAGTGGCTGACGTCGAAGAGGCCGACGCAGCACAGCTTCTCGGGCATGAATATAGAGGCATCACGTACGGCACCTATGCAGGCGACCTTGCCGTCCCCAACCTCTCAGCCATCATCGAGCGTCACCTCACCTATCCCGACGCTTTGTAGATGCGTTCCCCCCGGCGCCATCGTTGCTTGATCGGTTTCTTCGAATTCATGAGCGTTTCATCCTGTAAGCGTCGATCATCTGGCCCTTGGCCATCGAAGCGGACATCCATATCCGCCATAGAACGCGGCAGGAGATCAATTCGAGCGTCCAGAATCGGCATTCTATCCCGCAGGGGTGAAAGCCTTTTGTCCGAAGACGGCGATAAGATGCTCGGTCCGTACGCATTGTCTCCGTGTTCAGACGACAGCTTCCCCTTTGCGGCAGCGACACTGCCCTTGCCGTTCGTGCCAAAGCGGCCAAAATCGCTTTGGCCGCAGGGGCGGAACACGAGTCTTTACGGCGGCGAAAGAGGCAAAATGCGGCATCACCCGATTGATCGATCTGACCCGAGGCCGGCCCGGTGACCGCCGCAAGGCATGGTCGACCAGTCGCCTTCTTCGCCGTGGTGAAGCAATATCAGCGACTGGTCGTCGTCGAGGCAGCATTTGCCCTGACCCGTAATGCGGCTGATAACACATCGGGGAAACTTCATGACTGAGCTGAATTTCAAGGGCAAAGAATTTGTATTCAATCATCATCTGGCCGTGCCATTTCGCCCGCTCGTGCTGCATCCCACGAAGGGGATCGGGCCGGTCGCCCTCGATGGCAACCTTGTCATCCACGGAGACAACCTGCACGCATTAAAAGCCCTCCTGCCGCTCTACGCGGGCAAGGTGGACTGCATCTTCATCGACCCACCTTACAACACCGGCAACGAGGGTTGGTGCTACAACGACAACGTCAACGCCCCGATGATCCGCGAGTGGTTGGAATCGAACCCTATCGGGATCGAAGACGGGCTACGGCATGACAAGTGGTGCGCCATGATGTGGCCACGCCTCAGATTGCTTCACGAGCTTCTAAGCGATGAGGGAACTATCTGGATCACGTTGGATGACAACGAGATACATCGCGCTCGCGGGATACTTGATGGAATATTCGGCGAGACCTCTTTCATCTGCCAGATTGTCACTCAATCAAACAAGCGCGGACAAACATACAAAGAAATTGCCAAAACCCACGAGTACATCCTTGTGTATGGCAAGACACAATTTTCTGTTCTGCATGAGATTGAAACTGAAGGAAGCAACCTTCCCGATAAGGATAGCTTCGGGAGCTTTTCCGCGCGGGAACTTAGGAATCGAAATCCGAAATTTGGCCGTCATAACAGGCCAAATCTATTTTTCCCTTTTTATGTGAGGGACGGTCTTACCGACGACAATGGTCATCATATCGTCTCCGTCGAGCCATTTGAAGGGGCAGAAGAGGTTCTGCCGATGAATAGCACTGGCGGCGAAAGTTGCTGGCGCTGGGGAAAAGACAGAAGTTGGAAGAAAACCGAAAATCAATCAACAGAATTTCTGTTTGCAGCCAAGACGCGAAATGGAGAATGGAGAATATTTGAAAAATATAGAAAGGAAACTGTCAAGGCAAAAACCATATGGTCACACAGTAAGCACATCACAGAGCAAGGAACAGTTGAACTTGGAAAATTAGGTCTAGCTGATTTATTTCCTTTCCCAAAACCTTTGGGATTGCTTGAGGATGTTATTAGCATTGCCACTTCGGATGACGCTCTTATTTTAGATTCCTTCGCTGGCTCAGGCACAACGGCTCATGCAGTGCTGGAAGCGAACAAGCGTGATGGTGGCAACCGCCGCTTTATCCTTGTCGAGATGGAAGACTATGCTGATCGTTTGACGGCGGAGCGCGTCCGTCGCGTCATCAACGGCTATGACTTTCAAGGCACTCAAAAGACCGAACTGCTGCGCGAGCGACTGAACTGGCGCGCCATCAGCAATAGCGGCGATCTGGTGCATAAGGTCGAAGCCATCGAGAACCTGCACAGCCACGAATATGACCGCATCAAGAAGGAAGTGAAAGACGATGAATTGATCGTCACCGGCGAAAAGACGGTGGCGAAGCATGCCGAAGGGCTCGGCGGCAGCTTCACCTATTGCACGCTCGGCGATCCGGTCGAACTGGACAAGGTCTTGAGCGGCGAAACCCTACCCTCCTACGCCGGTCTTGGCGCGGCGCTGTTCCACATGGCGACAAATCACGCTCTCGACCCCGCCGCCGCGAGGGAGGATGACTTCTATCTCGGCGCGACCGAAGGGCAGCATGTATGGCTGATCTACAAGCCCGATCTCGACTGGCTGAAGTCGCCGGACGCGGCGCTGACCCTAGCTCGTGCAAAAGCGTTCGCCGCCACCGATCCGGACCGGCGGCATCTCGTCTTCGCTCCCGCGAGGTTCGTGAGCCAGAAGATGCTTGCGGAGCAGAACATCCCCGTCGAGTTCGTGCCGCTTCCCTTTGCGCTCTACCGCATTGATCGGAGCTGACCGCTATGTTCCGTCAGCTCGATTATCAGGACCGTGTGCTTTCCATCCTCGACGCCTATCTGGACGCCTTGAAGGAAAAGAAGGTTCGTGCCGACAGGATAGCGGCAGTCGCGGCGCAGGAGCCTGCCCTTGGCATTCCCGTGCCGGATTTCGCCAAGGAAGCTTGGGAAGCACTGAAGGCGGCGGGCAAGCTGCCCGCCTCCCGCGCCGCGATTCCGTTCTCGCCGCGCATGGATGGCTGCAACCGGCCTGTGCCCAATGCTGTGCTGAAGGTACCGACTGGCGGCGGCAAGACGTGGCTCGCTATCTCAGCCGTGTCGCGGGTGATGGGTCGCTATCTCGAACGCAACACCGGCTTCGTACTCTGGATCGTGCCGAACGAGGCGATCTACACGCAGACGCTCAAGCGCCTGAAAGATCGCCAGCACCCCTATCGCCAAGCGCTCGACCGCGCAGCGGCGGGACGCGTGACGATCATGGAGAAAGCTGATCGCCTCGACGCGCGGGATGTGGAAACCAACCTCTGCGTCATGCTGCTAATGCTGCAATCAGCGAACCGCGAGACGCAGGAGTCGCTGAAGATGTTTCAGGATCGGGGCGACGTGCACGGGTTCTTCCCGCCGGAAGGGGAACAGCAGGCCCACAAAGCCGCCATCGAACGCACCCCGAACCTTTCCGCCTATGCAGGGCTGTTCCCGATGGTGAAGGATTCCCTCGGCAACGCGCTGCGGATCATCCGCCCTATCGTCGTGATGGATGAAGGGCACCGAGCGGTTTCTGACCTCGCCTTCGGTACGCTCTACGGCTTCAACCCCTGCTTCGTGCTGGAACTGACGGCCACGCCGCAGGATGTGCAGCCGCGCGATGGCCGCAACCCGCGCGATGGCCGCTACGCCAATGTGCTGGTGGAAGTGACCGGGCGCGAGCTGGACCGGGAAGGCATGATCAAAATGCCGCTCAACCTCGACCCCCGGCAGGGCAATGACTGGAAGGCGACGCTGAACGCAGCGGTCGCCAAGCTCAGCGCGCTCGATGCCGAAGCGCGGAAGCTGCGCGCCGACACGGGCCGTTATATTCGGCCCATCATGGTGGTTCAGGTCGAACGCACGGGCGCGGATCAGCGGGAAAGCGGCCATATCCACGCCGAAGACGTGAAGGAATGGCTCCTGACGGCAGGTTTCGATCAGGCCGAAATCGCCATCAAAACAGCGCAGCAGAACGATCTAAGCGACCCCGAGAATCAGGACCTGTTGTCACCGACGAACCGCGTCCGCGCCATCATCACGAAGCAGGCGCTGCAAGAAGGTTGGGATTGTCCCTTCGCCTATGTGCTTTGCAGCCTTGCTGCCAGCGCCAATTTGAAGGCCATGACACAACTCGTCGGTCGTGTTCTCCGGCAGCCCGGCGCGCTCAAGACCGGGGTGGAAGCGCTCGATGAATGCCACGTCATCACTCACCATGCCGATACCGCCTCGGTTGTCGGCGCAATCAAGGAAGGCCTAGAGCAGGACGGACTTGGCGATCTGGTGCTGCGGGTGACGCAGGATGACAAGAGCGGCGCGGGAAAGGCCACCCGTTCGATCAAGCGTCGTCCCAAATTTGACAAGTCGGACATCTATCTGCCGAAGGTGATGATCGTGGAGGGCGGCCAAGCGCGCGAGCTGGATTACGAAACCGACGTGCTTTCGGCCATCGACTGGCGCGGCTTCGATCCACAGGCCATTGCGGACCGGATGCCTGAGAATGCGCAAGCGGCAGAAAGCCAGCTTCAGCGGATCAGGCTCGCCGATGACGGCGACGAACTGTTCATTGGCGAGACGGTCGCCGCGAACACGGAAATTCTTGCCTTCGATCCGGCCCACGCCGTCAGAATGATTTCGGACATCGTGCCGAATCCATTCGTCGGGCGCGAGATTGTCGGTGCGACGATTACCGCCCTTCGGACGCGCGGCTTCGATGATACCAAGCTCGGCCAACTCGCCAGCCTGATCGTGGAAGAGCTGCGCAAGGGGCTCGATGCTGAGCGGAGTGGGCGTGCCGAAGCCCTGTTCAAGGCCGAGGTGGCGGCGGGCAACATCCAGTTCCGGCTGCGGATCGATGGCCGCAACTGGCGGATGCCGTTCAGCATCGAAACCACGGAACCGGCGAATGCTCGTCAGCTTCTGAACCGAGCAGGTGGCCCGCTGGAAAAGAGCCTGTTTGCGCCGGTTTTTGAAAACGATCTGAACGGCGACGAACGGGACGTGGCCGTGTATCTCGATGGGGAAAAGACGCTGGCATGGTGGCACCGGAACGTCGCGCGGACCCAATATGGCATTCAGGGCTGGAAGAGAGGCAAAATCTACCCTGATTTCATTTTCGCCGTGAAGCGGGACGGACAAGCCAGTCGGATCACAGTTCTTGAAACGAAGGGTGATCAGCTCGACAATCTCGATACGGCGTACAAGCGTGATGCACTTTCGTTTCTATCAGACCATTTCCAATGGGATGCGACCGCGCCAGTCGGCGAACTGGAGTTGGTCAACAACGGCGAAATCATCGAGGCCAAACTGATCCTGATGAGCGAGTGGAAAGTGCAATTGTTGCATTGAGGCAAGCAGAATCGCGCAGCATACAAACTTGTTGCCTGTGAGGATGGAGAAAGGGTGACGACCTACAACGATGGGTCTGCAACGCCCAGAGCCCAAAGGGTATCTCCCCTTGCGACGCACGTATTGCGAGGCAGCTCGATTCGTCGGAACGCCACATTGCTCGTACGTCGAAGCGTCCGATATCGCTCGACGGTCTCCTATTCGGGCGCGGGCGCGTCGCACGTTCGCCTTGATTGGCTCCCGAACGAACGGCTTTAGGACTGACAGATTACCGGGAGGGGACCAACAAACCGGGTGGACAAGGACTCGACCGCGGCGTTGAACGCATTTTTCGCGACATCAT
Source organism: Acidiphilium sp. JA12-A1 (assembly GCF_000724705.2). Taxonomy (NCBI): domain Bacteria; kingdom Pseudomonadati; phylum Pseudomonadota; class Alphaproteobacteria; order Acetobacterales; family Acidocellaceae; genus Acidiphilium; species Acidiphilium sp. JA12-A1. The sequence continues at coordinate 13,486 of NZ_JFHO01000056.1, read as the reverse complement.
CGCGATACCAAATTGAGGCTGACATGACGTGGCCGACTTCTGTCGATGGCGAAAGAATCTGCAGAGCGTCCAAAATCGTTTCAAGACTGATGACTTCGGGGAGAATGCCAGACGTCCCCGCGGTCAATTTGGTTTTCGGGTGACACATTTTGAACAGACAGGCATCCGTCGGGGATGCGAAACGCAGGTATACGTCCGGCGCGACTGCAGGCAGATAATCGAAGTGAATTCGTCCGACCATATCGAGGGCTTCCTCGACGTGACATTCATCAATGGCGTCGAAGATTAGGAAGAATCTGTTCCAGCGGACCATGTCGCATCTCCTGTGTTGGGCTATTTATCCGGCTGCTATAGGCGTTGTCGGGTGTGACATCCGTGCGCTGTGTCAGTCTGTTCGACGACACTTCCCTGCGACCGGGTATCGAGATGATCCCGACGTCGGTTAGGGGTTCCGGATCGGTCACTGTGTCGGGTCGGCTGCGATGCGGGCGCCCGTGTCGCGCGTTCACAAAACCCCGGTGCTGAACGGGAGCTGGAAGCCGCGGAATACGTCGCTTTTCGGATCGGCAAGAAGTGTGTCCGTAACCATCCTTTTTTGTTGACGGGCCGAGAATCCGTGCTTCCTTCTGTTCATGGGAAGCATGACGAAGCGCGCGGCGCTGTACGTTCGGGTCTCGACCGCTGATCGCGGTCAGACCCTTCAAAACCAACTGACGCCGCTGCGTGATGCCGGCGCCCGGCTGGGGTGGGAGATCGTCGCGATCCATGCCGACGAAGGCATCTCCGGCTCAAAGGGGCGCCAGCAACGACCCGGCCTCGATGCATTGCTTCGGGGCGTAACCCGACGGGAATATGATGTGGTCGCAGCGTGGTCGGTGTGTCGCCTTGGGCGGTCGCTGCCCGATTTGGTCGGGCTGCTCGGCGAACTTCGCGGCTCTGGCGTCGATCTGTATCTCCATCAGCAGGCCATCGACACGAGCACACCAGCCGGGATGGCCCTGTTTGGAATGTTGGGCGTGTTTGCCGAATTTGAACGCGCGATCATCCGCGACCGAATTCATGCGGCTTTGGACAGGGCGCGGCGGGACGGCAAACGGCTTGGTCGACCTCGACTTTCCCCATTCCGCATCGGTCAGATCACACGGTTACTGGCAGAGGGGCGAGGTGTTCGTGAGACGGCTCGGCTTCTTCAAGTCAGCCCGGCGAAGGTAACGCAGGTCCGGCGGTCGATGATGGTGCCGACTGAACAGACGTTTGAGAGGGACGGTCAGCAGCCGGCGGAGAACGCCCCATGAGCGACCGGGAGGGCGGATTTGACGACCCCGGCGAGGATCGTGATCAACCGGATCGCCCGGTCCAATCGTCGCGATACAGCCCAGATCAGATCGAAGATATGAAAGACGTGGCCTCGGTTCTCGGGCTCGATCTGCCGTTCGACTCCCCCTGTGGCGACATCACGCCCAATCTTTTGACCCCTATCCGCGAAACGATGTCGCCGGCCGAATACGACCGCCATCTCGACGAAATGGCCGCACTCCTGCGCGCAGCCATTTCGGCCGCATGGGACCGAGAGGCCAAGCGCCAAAAGCGGCTGCGGAAGAAGGGGAAGCGCCGTCATGGCCCATGACGACGAAAAGTTCGGCGATCTTCCGGCGAAACTCTGGGACAAGCCGCTTTTCGCAGATCACGTTCCGACCGAACTCATTCTCCATTTCGCCTTTATCCTGACGAATCTTCCCGAACGGAACCAACAGACCTCCGACCCAGACCTCTGCGAGGAAGAAGACCACTATGATACGGCGCTTGCGCTGATGACTATCGGCGACCTCGAACGCCGGGGTGTCGAACCGCGATTCATGCCTTGGCCGCTTCGGTTGATACGAGTGAGCATGATGGGCCGGCGAGAGGGGCGGCTGCCGCCCGACTGGCGGCCGCCGTGGCAGGACGATTGAGTCGGTGCGGCAAAGCCCGCGCAGCCATCGAAAACGATTTTGCCGTCAGGCGCGCTAGATTCGCATCACATCGCGATCCGCTGTTGCTTCATCAGGTCCTGCTCGGAACGCGGAAGCGTAACTCCGCGACCGATAACTATTGCTCTTTCTTGCGCGGCGAAGGCCATCGGACCTCGATTTCGTCGCTGTGGTAAAGCTTGTGATCGTACCGGGGCAGTTTCCGGCGACCTGAATGCTCCCGCATGCCTTCCGGCCCAGAAACAACCGGGACGAAACCCCTTTAAGGTCTTGAAAGGTGTTTTCGTCTCGGGAAGCCCCGCTACGCGCAGCCCGAATCTTTCTGGGCAGCCTGACGACATGGAAATTGCGACCGTCCGAACGCACCCGCTATAAATAGGACGTCCCGCCGGACGTCGGCTCTCCGCGACATGGATGTGATCAAGACGATAAATACGTCAGGTCAATTACGGCCTCGACCGTGATCGTCCGAAGATACTCCATCGAAAGCCCGCAGGGAGCCCGACACCCTGCGGGCTTTTGAAACGGAGTATTTGATGATCACGATTCATTACGTCGACTCCCTTGCAGGGAGCGGCAAGACCTACGCGGCGATTCGCGAATCTCACCGGCTCGCCCTCCTCGAGAAAAAGGTGCTGATTGTCCAGCCGACCGTGACACTCATCCGGCAGACCGAGGCTGATCTGCGGACCTTGGCGCCCACGGTGCCGATCACCGCGATCTATGGGGACGGCGCCCATGGCCCCGGCACCAGCGAGCAGGTCGGTGTCGATATCATGCGCCACTTCAAAGAAGCGGTCGCGGGTGGCGAAATTGTCCTGATCACGCATGCCGCCTTCCTCGGCCTTCGGTATGTTCACCGGCCCGAGGACTGGCACGTCATCGTCGACGAGATTCCGCAGGCGGACTGGGTTCATGAGGTGCAGTTCAAGCGGCCGAACGACCACAAAATCGTCACCGAGCACCTCAACCTCGTGATCGATCAGTACGCTGGCGCAGGGTATCCTCGGCTTGTGCCGGCCCGTCGGCACGTCAATCCGCTGAAGGAGATGCATCGGAACAAGGCCAACGTGCCGGAATATGCAGCGATCCGCGACTTGCTCAACAAGGTGCTGGCGCCGCACTGGCACGTGCACGTTCTCGATAGCCAATACTGCAGCCTGATCGACGGCAAGAGCGACGGTCTGCGGCTGCTCGCGTTCGCCATCCTGTCGCCGTCGCTGCTCGACGGCTACGCGTCGGCGACCATCATGGGGGCCTGCTTCAAAGAGGCGGCGTTATATCATTTGTGGCGGTTGCAGGGCGTGGAGTTCCGCCCGCACACGAAAATTCAGAGCCGGCTGCGGTACATGCAGCACAACAACTGCGACCTCCTGACGATCCGCTACGTTGTCGATCAGGGATGGTCCAAGCGACTGCGCGACGCAGCCGTTCCGACGAGCGAGCTCACGGCCGTCGAGGAGGGTGCCGAAGCGAAACGGCTGCTGGATCACGTGGTCAAGACGATCACCACGGCGTTCAACGGCCAGCCCTACGCGTGGATGGGCAACACCGACCAGCCAGACGACCTGTTCGGCGGGCAGGCAGTCCGGCTGCCGAACTCGCCGCATGGGCTCAACGAGTTCCAACACATCCACAACATCGCGGTCGTCAGCGCACTCAACCCGCCGCCTGCGCACTTCGCGTTCCTCCGGTCCGTTGGGCTGAGTGCGGAGGAGGTCAAGCGGGCCGGCTACTGGCAGTCGGTCTATCAGGCCGTGATGCGCAGCTCCCTGCGCAATCTCGGCGACCGCACGAAGAAGACGGTGATCGTCATGGATCGTCCGACGGCCGACTGGCTGGCGGGGCTGTTCCCCGGCTGCCGGGTCGAACGCCTCGACTGCGGCGTCAAAATGCAGGAGGCGCGCAAGCCGGGCCGGCCTCGGAAACATCTCCACGACGCGGATCGAAAAGCGGCATTCCGCGACCGCTACCGACGCGAACTGACAGAGGCGCTCGACGCGATGAAGGTGCAGCAGACGGATCGCATACATTGCCTGCCGGACGACCTGCGCGAGAGCTTCGATCAGTGCGTCCGGCTGCGCGAACAGAGGGCGACAACGGGTTCCAATGCCGGCCTGCCCGCCATCGGCGGCAGCCTGTTCAGTTCGATCTTCGCCGCGACGGCCTGTGCGTTCATGCCGGTGGGTGAGATCGACGAGTTCGTCGACCTGCTGAAGTGGTTCCACTCGCATCAGCACCCGTCGAAGGACGACAACTGGCTGATCAGCCCGGCCACGTTCGAGGCGTCGGCAGCGTCGAAGACCCAGCGCGGCCTCGCCAACGTCCGTGAAATCTGGGGCATCTGGCTCGACAACGATGGTGGCGATCTGACGCCCGACGCGTTCGCCGCCCTGTTCCCGCGTCTGCGGATGGTGATCTACAATACGTACAGCAGCACGAGCGCGGCACCGCGTTGGCGCGTCTTCATCCCGACGACTATGTCGATGCCGGTGGCCGTGTTCACAGCGATCCTCGACATCATGATGCGCAAGCTCAACGAGCACGGCTTCTGGTCGGACAAGCAGCTTGCGGACGGGCGGCCACGAAAAGACCCTCGGCGTCACGGCTTCGACAGCACGAAGCTGGTGCCGACCAGCCTGTTCTATCTGCCGTGTCAGGCGCAGGACCCGGCGGACAGCTTCTTCTTGGACTACAACGGCAAGTGCCGGAATCCGCTCGATCCGTATGAGTGGGCTGAGTTCGCCGCCCGGGCCGCGCGTCCCGCGCCAGAGCCGACCGCAACCGTGGTCAAGCTGACACCGGCAACCAACGAGGACGCGGCACCCACGACATCGCCGGAAGAGGTCCGTGAAGCAGCCATCGCGACGTGGAGGCGCGCTTCCAAGGGCCATGGGCATAATGAGTTCTTCAAGCTCGGGCGCGCTCTCCGCAACAGCGGCATGCCGCTCGACGAGGTCCGCGCCATGATGGAGAGCGAGGCGGCCTTCGCCCGCAGCCCGGATGAGCGGCGACGACAGATCACCGGGATCATGCATGCGCTTGTCACGGACCGCCCGAACCTAGCCGCCTGACGCGACGAGGACGGTGATCGTCGAAGACGTCTCGCCGTTGCCGGTCGATGATGCCGAGCAGCATGACATGCTCGGCATCATCGACGAGGTTGAGCGACATGGCGCTCAGGAGGCCGGCCGCGAATCGCAGGCCGGCCATCCGCCCCGCATCACGGCGACGATCCGCTCCGCGACGGTGTCGGCCGCGCTGATCAGCGCGGAGTCGGCGACGTGGATATAACGTCGGGTCACGCTGTACCCTCTGTGTCCGAGCAGCGAGCCGATGGTCGCATCGGCGAGCCCAAGATCGGCCGCGACGCTGGCATATGTGTGACGCAACACATGCGGCGTGACGTCTCTCGGTAGCCCGGCGGCACGATAGACGACCCGCTCCCAGACACGCCTGTGGTTCGCCAACGGCGCGTCCGCGTTCATCGACCGGAACACATACTCGCCGGGCGTCATCGCCGTGATGATGGCGCAGCCGGCCTTGCACAGCGGGCGCATCGAGGCGCCGGTCTTGGTCGCAGTGAGCCGCGCCGTTGATCGCGCCAGATCGATCTCGGCCCATCGGAGGCACAGAACCTCGCCCCGGCGCCAGCCAGTGACCGCGAGGTATCGGATGGCCGCGAGCGCCGGCGGCCACTCGTCACCGGCCTCGGCCGCATCCAGCGCGGCGCCGAGTGCGCGATATCCCGCGTAGTCGAGCCGTCGCTCACGACGGCCATCGGCCGGCTTGATTACCAGCCGACACGGGTTGTCCGCACGCAGACCACGCCGCACGGCGTACGTCATGATCGCACCCATCAGCCCCATCGTCCGGCTCGCCGCGCCGCGTCCGCCCCGAACGTGAGATACGGCACGGGGCTTGTCGAGCTTGACCCTTCGATGCGTCTTGCCGCCGATGATATCGGCCATCATGCGCACGATGTCGGCGCGGGAGATCGAAGCGACCGGCTGGTGGCCGATGAGCGGCCTGATATGCGCATCGATCCGACAACGGTCGGTGGCGACGGTGCTCGCACTGTTGGGCTCCCGGCGCTGCGTCAGAATGCGGCCGGCCTCGGCGTCAGCAAGGTATTCCGTGCACAGGTCCGCTACGGAAATCGCTTCGCGCTCGATCTTACGGTCACCCCGTGGGTCACCGCCGTCGACCACAATTCGCAGCAGCCGGATCGCCTCGGCCCTTGCCTCGTCTGGCGTCCACGGCGAACTGTGCCGACCTATCGTATAGACGCGTTGCCGCCCATCCTTGGTCCGGTATTTGAATACGTAGGACGGCCTCCCGCCCTGACGACGGGCGCCAAACCCCACGACCTGTGTATCCCATGCGATCTCGCCGGGCTTCAGCGCCTCGACGACTCGCGACCCAATCTTCGCGCGCAGCCTTGTGGTCCCCCTCTCGAAGAGGAGTCGCACGGAAGCTCGATTTGTCCATCGAAATCAGCAACCAGTCAGCAACCACCGGACGCCGGAACGCCCCGGTTCTCCTGTTGGATTCACGAGGATTCTTCAGCCGTCACACCGTTCCGAAGGCAGAGGCCACAGGTTCGAATCCTGTCGGGTCCGCCAGAATCTCCCAGAAAAATGCAGAGCTTTTTCAAGGTGGCTCGGTCGAGCACACCGCACCAGAGCCCATTAGCAACCACACAGCGATCAGATCGCGCCGCATTTTGGGTGGTGGATACCGGGAGAAAGTGATCCGAGAGGCCGTTCCGAGAGGTGGCGTCCGGGGTGACGGGACAGGTCGCAGCGACCGTCGTGCGGACGACACGGCAGGCACGACTCGGTCGCTGCCACCGGCGTAGCAACCAGCCAGCAACCACGGCGATTAGCCACCGATCACACGGGCGTGAGGCCGGTCAGTAGGATGCGCGGCCGGCGACGGACGGCGCGACGGTCATCTCCACGGTCACACAGAGCGCCTGCCGGGCGCGCCTTTACCGTCTCTGGACCGTCACAGAGAGCGTTGGGCGTGGCGCCGTGAATGCCTGCACCGGGTCGCGCGCGGCGCACGGGAGGACGGTCACCAGCACGGTCGGTCAGACCGTCGGCAGAGCGTCCGAAATGATCTCGCCGCCGCAGGCGCTCTGGATCATCGTGGCGAACGCTCATCGCTGAACGTTCCGAGACCGTCTTCGACCCCTTCCATCAGCACGCGGTGCGCACGCCGATGATGGGGGGATGGTCGGCGCACCGGATTCCGACATGGCGTCGCCCGAGAGGCTGGATCGATCCGAGAGATACTCATCCACACGGTCACCCAGATCGTCCAGTGGGAGCGCCTTGACCGTCTCGACACCGCTGCCACGAGGAACCGGAGCGGCGGTGTCATAGCGCCTGAGAGCCTGAGCGCCTGAGAGCCGGCGACCAGCGAGGATGCGGCGCCGGCGAGGTCATCCGAGAAGATCCGGGAGGCTGCCATCGCGACGTGGCGGTGCTCTTCGAAAAACCACGGGCACAACGAGTTCTTCCGCCTCGCGTGTAAGCTGCGCGACAGCGGAATGCCGCTCGACGAGGTCCGCGCGACGCTCCAGAGCAAGGTTTCTTTTGCCCGCAGCCCGGACGACCGCCGCCGGCAGATAAACGGAATCATCAATTCGCTTGGCATGGACCGCCCGAGCCTCGCCGCCTGACGGGCGCGATGAAGACGGAAATAATCAAGAATATCAGATTGTTATCGACCCGTGTGTGAGAACACACGACAATATCACCAGAGGTGTTCCAAATGCACTCCAACGCTGCTACAGACAACATCAAATAAGCACGTAAATTCAAAAGGTTACGTTTGCTAATTCGAATCCCACTCCCTCCGCCAGTTTCGCGTTTCACGCGATCTCAATCAGCCTCAACCACCTGAAATCTCTTCACTTTCCTCCGCGACGGTGTCCTAATCCGTCTCACGAGATACCCCCCAATCCCGGGGCACTTCGGGGTCGGATGTGGGGTATGGGACAGGAGGCAGGGGTATGCTCACCGACATCGCCATCCGCAAGGCGCAGGTCCGAGACAAGCCGTACAAGATGTTCGATCCCAATGGCTTGTTCCTGCTGGTCACGCCCGCCGGAGGAAAGCTCTCGCGCTTCCGCTACAAGATCGGCGGCAAGGAGAAGCTGCTCAGCATCGGCCCCTACCCCGAGGTGATGGTCTCCGCAGCGCGGGATGCGCGCGACGAGGCCCGGGCCGGCGCGCAGGCCGGCCGCGATCTCTCGCTGGTGCGCAGGCAACTGCGCGCCCAGGCGGCCAATTATGAGCGATTTTCTACGAGCCGTCGTTCGATAATCAGTGACATCGACACTAATTTGGGAAGGTAGGCTAAACCTCGTTTCCCGTCATTTCACAGGCTCTTGTGATGGCACTCCCTAGATACCAGTCCCAGAAGGCGCGTTCTTTTTTCCGGTCGGTGGCTTCGGACCAGGGTAATCCGCCGGCCTCCGCCGCGGCTGCAAGCATGCTCGGCTCGAAACCTTCCGGATCGAGATCATCGTCATCGATTTCGGCATCTGCATCCGGAACCCCCTGGAAGACGGCAGTAGTGATGGTGTTGGCAGCCGCATGGCCGACAAACATTGCCGTCTCCTGACCTTTCGCATAGCTCCGGTTCTCGACGATATCGACATAAAGCGAATCGCGGGTTTTTTCAGCCAGTACCGGATCCGTACGATCGAAGGCGGTATCAAGAGCAATTCGCAGCATCGAAGCTGGCGAGTTATCAGTCGGAAAGACCGCGCGCCAAAGCGGCATTACGCGCTGGACCGCGAGAATATCCAGCAGAACAAGTCGGCGATGGCCAACATCGCGCCCTTGTTTGGTTTCGATATCGGGATACATCGCGCGCCAGATCGCACGCCTCCTAGGCAGGCTGACGCGCCCGCTTGCTTCCAGCTCATGCCGGGCAATATCAATGTTGCGTGCGAGCGTAAGAGAATTCGTCAATTGATGCCTCGCAATCGCCATTCATGATTTCGGCCTGTGATCGTTCCATCAGCCCCGAAAGTCCATGTTCCGTCCGGATCGGTGACCGTCTGGCCTTCCCCGCTCGACATCGCGAGCTTTGAAAAATACGTTCGGAGTCGGAACACATCGGCTTTGTAACACCTATGGGCTCGTTAGGTCGCGTGGACGGGTTTAACCAATATCAGTGCGCAAGCGAAGCTGATGAAGGCGGCGTAGCTGGTTGCGGTCTTGTCGCAGCGCATGGCGATGCGTTTGAAGCGTTTGAGTTTGCCGATCGTCTGCTCGATGCGTGCGCGTCGGCGGTATAACCGCTTCGGGAAGAATCGGCCTCTTTCCTTGAAATTTTCGTGACGCGGGATGACCGGGGTGATGCCGCGCGCGCGAGCTGCCACTCGGTTGGCGCGGCTGTCGTATCTCTTGTCGGTCACCACGATACGCGGACGGATGTCGGGTCCGATATCGAGCGAGGTCTCGAACTCGGTTGTATCGCTGGCTTCGCCGCCGGTCAGGCGGAAGTCGAGCGGGTGGCCGTCGAGATCGGTCTTGAGGTGAATTTTGGCCGAGAAGCCGCCACGCGAGCGGCCAACGGCCTGGCCCTGCTGCCCCCTTTTGCCCCGGCGGCGGAGACGTGGGCGCGCGCCGTTGTGCTGTCGAACAACTGCACCAGATGCGAGGTCTGACTGTATTCGGCGAGAAGCTGAAAGAACGCCTCGAACACCCCGGAGCGGCTCAGCCGCCAGAACCGCTTCCATACGCTGTTCCATTTGCCAAATTCCGCAGGCAGGGCCCGCCACGTGATGCCATGGACAGTGAAATAGTGCACCGCTTCCAGAAATTTCCGGTCGTCATGCCCCGGCTCGCCACGGCTCGATTGGGCCGCGTCAAAAACCTTCAGCACCACAGACCAATCCTGTTCCGTCATTCCCGTCAGCATGCCCGACCCTCCGTTGCCGGTCACGCAGTGATTCGAACAATTCCCGATTCGGGAATCGGTGAAATCCTCATATCAGCGATTCCGTCCACACGGACTAGATGCACGGCACCGATAGAGGGCCACAAGTCAGCACGCGCTGCCTCGAATTGGCCTGCTTGCCGTTCCCGTTACGAGCGTTCCCGCCGCTACAGAACGGGGTATTCGTCCCCGTACTCATCACCGTCCTATTATTCTCCGTCGGGGAATAGCGGAGGCGGTCGGAGCAGCGGCGGCACTTCCGACCGTGCAAGAGCCGGTTGGTCGAAAGCCGCGTATGCTGTATCGTTGTGCGGATGGGAAATGCACTTTCAGGATCACCTGGACCGCGCCCCTGGTTGGCAACGCCCCATCCGCAAGCACTCCATCTGGATCTGCGAAGCCTCCACGCGGTTTATCTCGTCCTGCCCACCTCGGCAGAGACGAGATAAGTCCGCCGGTTCCAGACATATCAGGGATCCGATACTCTCGGCCGGGTCGAATTCGAGCAGATGCTCGACGCCATGCGTCACGGCGGCACGCCATTTTTCAGTCATCCGGGCAATCTTGCGGCCATCCGTCGCTTCTACGCGGCCTGGCGGAACGAACGTCAGGAGGTCCCGCCAGAACTCCTGATCCGGCAGTTCCAGGCGGATGTCAGCCACGGCGCGCTTGCGGTCTTCCGTTTCCCGAGCGACCCGCATCGCAGCATGCTCCGCGGCGATGCCGGCAGCGGGATCCTGCCGGGCCGCGGCCCGGTGTCCGGCTGGAGCGGTGGGCAGAAGGTGGTCGCCATGTTCGAGGCGATCCCGGAGTGTCTTGGAGAGGCGAGCCGGGCGGAATTCAGGGCATTCCTGACGCCGCAGAACCTTGCGGTGATGGCGCTGTTCTTCGGCGGGATCGCGGTCGTGCAAGCGGTACCGGGGGCGGATGCGATCGTGGACGGCATGATCGCCGGGCTGGCCTGGTGGCAGTTCGGCTGGGCGGGGCTGATTGCCGGGAAGGATCTCGTCGAGGCGGTGATCAAGGCCGGCCATGCCAGGACGGGTGAAGAGATCAAACTCGCCGCCAAACTGGCCGCGGCGGCGCTGGTCTCACTAGGTCTCCTCGTCCTGCTCCGTGAAATCATCGAACGCGTGCATGAGGTGAAACCCAAGGCGCCAGAGACAGAGGATGAGCCCGTCCGTCCGCCACCACGCCGCGTGGCGAAGGCCGCGACCGGCAGGTCGGGCCGCGGGGGAGCGGCAGAGCCGTCTTCACCGAAACCACTACCTCGTGCACTGCCAATGCGCCGGCCGCTTTACCGCTCCGATCTTGATGAGCAGTGGTTTGATCCGAAGACAGGCGACTTGCGGTGGCCGCCAAACGATGGATTCGATGGTCCCGCCGTGCGCACGGAACTGCAACCTGGGCAGACGATTGACCGCTATAGCGGCTTCTCCGGCGAGGACGACGCCGGCAGCTTCCTGTCGCCGGCCGGGACGCCGTTCGGCGATCGTGCCCTGCCTTATGATCCAGCGACGCAGCAGCACGCGGTCTACGAAGTCTTAAAGCCGATCCCGGTCACCTCCGGCCGCGCCGCCGGCTGGTTTGGCGAGCCCGGGGGCGGTGTACAATACAAGACGGACATGTCGGTTGGCGATCTCGTCCGGGGTGGTTACTTGCAGCAGGTTCGCTAGAGGAGGTCCAGATGAAGGTCAGCGAGATGAAGGCGCGCCTCAGCGCTCACGGCGTCGAGGACGGCGATCTCTACACGCACGGCAGCCTCGGCGGCGGCGAGATCGACGGCATCGAGCAGGTCGACGGCAAGTGGTTCACCTATTTCAGCGAGCGGGGCAGCAAGCGGAACTACCGGGAATGGCCCTCCGAGGAGGAGGCCGCGGCCTATATCTACGAGCGGGCGGAACGGCTGGCGCGCCGGCTCGGGCTCTGGAAGGGTTGACAGGCGGCCCTCCGACCGGGCGGGGGGGGGGGCAGCGAGCAAGCCACCAACAATTCTGCGAAAGCTGAACCGCCCCGGGTTTGCCGGAGGCTCCAACTCCCAAATGGGATGGAGCGATGACGAGTCCGACGACGAACAAATTTTCTGCCGAAGTCCGCGAGCGTGCGGTGCGGATGGTGCTGGAGCCGAAGGTGAACATCCGTCGCGCTGGGCGAGGCAGCCAAGGTTCCGCCTGCCTTGGCATGTGGAATGCTGCGGAGGGGGCGATGGTGTCGATAGCGGCGAAGTTTGGCTGCTCGCCGCATACGCTGCGTGAATGGGTGCAGAAGGCGGATCGCGACAGCGGCCGTGCGCCTGGTGTTCCGTCGGAAGTATCTGCGAAGCTGAAGGCGCAGGAACGCGAGAACCGCGAACTCCGCCAGGCGAATGAGATCCTGCGCAAGGCGTCGGCATATTTTGCCCAGGCGGAGCTCGACCGCCGGTTCAAGCCATGATCGCGTTCATCGATGATCATCGCGAGGCCTATGGGGTCGAGCCGATCTGCGGGGTGCTGCCGATCGCCCCATCGACCTACTACGAGCATGTAGCGAAGCGGGCCAACCGCGAGAGGCGGTCAGAACGTGCCCGGCGGGATGAGGCGCTTGAGGCGGATATCCGGCGCGTGTTCGCGGAGAATTTCGAGGTCTACGGTGCGCGCAAAGTCTGGCGGCAGTTGCGGCGGGAAGGACGCGTTGTTGCCCGCTGCACGGTGGAGCGGTTGATGCGGATCATCGGCCTGCAGGGCGTAATCCGCGGCAAGCCGGTCAGGACAACGATCAGCGACAGGGCGACACCCTGCCCACAGGACCGCGTCAACCGCCAGTTTCAGGCGCCGGCGCCAAACATGCTCTGGGTCTCCGACTTCACCTATGTCGCGACCTGGCAGGGCTTTGTGTATGTGGCGTTCGTCATCGATACATTCGCCCGGCGTATCGTCGGCTGGCGGGTAAGCCGCACGGCGCATGCCGGTTTCGTCCTCGATGCCCTGGAACAGCCTCTTCACGACTGACGTCCGGTACGTAGCGGCGGCCTCGTCCATCATAGCGACCGGGGCAGCCAGTATGTCTCGATCAAATACACCGAGCGCCTGATGGAGGCCGGCATCGAACCGTCCGTCGGCAGTGTCGGCGATAGCTAGGACAACGCTCTCGCCGAGAGCATCAACGGCCTCTACAAGACCGAGGTCATCCGTCGTCGCGGGCCGTGGAAATCGTTGGAGGCCGTCGAGTTCGCAACCCTCGAATGGGTCGACTGGCTCAACCACAGACGCCTTCTCGAGCCGATCGGCAATATCCCGCCCGCCGAAGCCGAACAACGATATTTCGCCACACTCGACCAGATGAAGATCGCCGCTTGGCTTAACCCGAATGGCCTCCGGCAAACCCCGCGCGGCTTACTGTAAGTCACTAAAGTAAAGAGCAATTTCTCTCATCCAGTGGGGGGCCCCGCCCGGCCCCGGCCGGGCGGGATCGGGCCTGTCGGGTCAGGCGGGTTCGGCGACGCGGCGCGCGCGGCGCGGCGGGGTGCGGGCCGGGGCGATGGGGGCGGATGCTGTCGGTGCCGCGTGGGCAGGTGC